>CAYZXN010000099.1:0-3866 GCA_964482425.1 uncultured Syntrophobacteraceae bacterium
CAATCGAGAAGACGATGGACGCCATCGCAATGAACGGCGTTAAGAAGTAATTCCAACGTTGGCGCCGCCGTTCTGCTTTGATGTCTTCCAATGTTCTGGGTGGCTGGTGGTTCATAGTTTTGTGGCGGTAAATGGCAATTCTTAGCAGTTCAAACTGCTTTGCCGCCCGGATACTCTCAGATATATATTATGCCACCTGCGTGATGTCCAATAAAGCAGACGCCGGAAGCCCGCCGTGCAGCCCATGAACCGCCACGCAACTATGTGGACCTTGACGTAACACCGGCTTTTGATTCGGTGGATGAAAGCCCCTCTCAGGAATACGAGATTACTCAATCTAAACCGTTTGAAACTTTTCCCTCGTGCGTTATTCTTGCTATACTGGTGACTGGGATCATCTTATAAAAGAATCCGAACCGTTACGCGCGAATGAGACGCCGGAAAACTGGTGGGAGTGCTGTCCTGTCTGCGGTTCCAGGATGTTCAGTCGAAAATGCCGTTATCTCTGCTCAAATCCCAAGTGCCATTTCTTCATGAGCTGCAGCGAGTTCGATGGTTAATTGATAAGCCATGATATAAGCATTTATCCTCGCAGGAGCATTGCGGATAAGCCTAGCCATGTCCAAAACCGCCGGCATCGTCATCATCGGGAACGAGGTTCTTTCCGGAAAAACCCTCGACATCAATTCCAGTTTTCTCTGCGTCGAGCTTCGACAGTTAGGCGTTGAAGTCCAGAAGATTTCCACGATTCCGGATGATATCCACGTGATCGGCGAGGAAGTTGCAAACTTTTCGAGACGCTTCGATCTCGTTTTCACAACCGGCGGCGTTGGGCCGACCCATGACGACGTCACCATCGAGGGCATCGCTCACGGTTTTGCCGTCCCGGTGGTGCGCCATCCGGCCATTGAGAAAAGGATGCGCCAACGTTTGGGCGGCGACGTCAACGAGGCCCGACTCAGAATGGCCAACGTACCGGAGGGAGCGGCGCTACTGGCGACCGAAGCGCTCTTTGCTCCCGTGATCAATATTCACAACGTCTACATCTTCCCGGGTATTCCGAAAATTCTTCAAGAGCGCTTTCACGCCATCAAGGAGAGTTTTCGCGAGGAACCCTATTTTCTCAAAAGTGTTTTTGTTCGATACGGCGAAGGGGTGATTGCCGCGGCCCTGAATAATCTCCTGGCGAAGTTCCCGCATCTTCTCCTGGGTTCTTATCCGTTCCTCGATGTCCCAGAATACAAGGTTAAAGTTACACTGGAATCAAAGGATCGGGATTATCTCGATACCGCCCTGCAAAGCTTTATCTCATCTCTCCCAAAGGACGCGGTTCACCGCATTGACTAAACGGCCGGCTCGATATCAACTGCTGCCCGAGGCGAAACAAGATCTTAACTTCTCCCGGCGAAGCTGTTAGTCTGGCGCAAATTTTCATTTGGAGAAGTGACTTGGCCGAAATCCTAAACTGGATCATGGACTCCATTCGCGCCTATGGGCCATGGAGCGTCTTCATAGGCGTCATCATCGAATCGGTGATAGTGCCTATTCCCTCGCCGTTGATCATCATGGGAGCCGGCTTCGTGCTGATCAGTCCCGAGCTCGGGTTTTTCGAAGCATTCCTGCCGATAGTGTTAAAGATCGTCTTGCCCGGCGCCGTCGCCTCGACTCTGGGCGCCTATATCGGGTATGGGATCGGTTACTTCGGCGGCAAGCCGTTAGTGGATCGCTGGAAGGCTTTCCTGGGATTTAGCTGGAGCGACGTGGAAGCGTTGGAGCGGCGCTTTCAAGGCGGCCAGGTTAACCTGACGATATTTTTTCTACGCGCGCTACCGATCTTTCCTCTATCCGTAATCTCCGCAGCGGCGGGGCTGCTCCGCTTGCCCGTTAAACAATTCACCGTATGGACGTTCTACGGAGCCGTTCCCCGTTGCCTTTTACTCGGTTATCTCGGCTGGGGATTAGGCGAAACGTACCAAGGGTTCGCCAAGGGACTCGACAAAGCCGAGGGGATTGTGTCCGGTATACTGATCCTGGCGATTCTTGCGGCAATTATCTGGCTGCGCAGCCGCGTGCGGGGAAAAATTCTTGACAACAACTAAATGTGTTACCTGGAATCGACGTGAACTCAGAATAGTGAACCTTTCATATCGCGCGTGTGGCCAACAGCGCTTCGCCCCGCGGTCGCTTGGCAGCATCGAACGGTCCTCTCTTTTCGACGGTTCAAAATGTTTTAGATGCGCACACGGCTGAAACAAGCCGTATCTACGCCAGCCGTTCTCCGGATTGCGTTCCGATCCACACTTCCCCTCCTTCAAACACTTCTTTCTTCCAGATCGGCACGGTCCTCTTGATTTCCTCAATGGCAAAACGGCAGGCGGCAAACGCCGCTTCCCGGTGCGCCGAAGAAACGGCGATCACAACGCTGGCATCCGCGATCTGCACCGGCCCCCGTCGATGAACAATGGCCATGCGGCAGATCTGCCACTTCTTGCTTGCGTCTTCGCCGATCCGGGCCAGTTCTTTTTCCGCCATCTCCGGATACGCTTCATAATCCAGGGCGATCACGTTGCGTCCTTCGTTGTTGTTGCGGGTGGTGCCGATAAAGGTAGCAATCGCGCCGGCGCCGGGATCGCTAACGAAGCGCACCAGTTCCTGTAAATCGATGGGCTTGTCGGTAACGCGAAACATTCCTGAATCAGCCTCCGCTTACGGGCGGGATGAAGACCACCTCGTCTTGATCGTTCAACCGACTGTCCGGACCGACGTAATTCTGATTGACCGCGTATAGGAGACGAAGACCGCTCACATTCAACTTGGGATAATCCTGCTGCAGTGCCTGCCATAGATCGCCGACCGTGCTGCCGTCTTGGATTTCCTTGGTGACTTCCGCCGTGCCGGCGCGTTCGCGCAGAATCGCAAAGAATCTCACTCTGACTTTCATTTTCCCTGCAGCTGAGAAACCATATGGCCCAGTTCGGGCAGGATCAGCTTTTCCATCGCCAAACCAACGGCGCCTTTCGAGCCGGGAAGCGAAATCAGCACTTTGCCGCACGTGGCCCCGGCAGCGGCCCGGCTCATGATCGCCGCCGAACCGATATCCAGATAGCTCAAATAGCGAAAAATCTCCCCGAAGCCATCGAGTTTTTTTTCCAGGAGCCGTGACACGACTTCGTAGGTGCCGTCGCGCGGCGCAATACCGGTGCCGCCATTCACAATCACCGCGTCGACATCCGCGCTGAGCGCCTGATTAAGAAGAGCTTCGATCTGCGCCGGCTCGTCCTTGACGATCCGGTAGCCGGCCGTTTGATGCCCTCCATCGGCCAGCATCGACTTGATCGTTTGACCGCTGGTGTCAGTGGCTTCGTCGCGAGTATCGCTGACCGTCACAATAAAACACCGGATACTCTTCTTGCCCTTTTCCTTATGCTCGGCGACTGACATGGCTAAACTCCCGCGATCTTTTGTTGATTAAATTAGCCCTAATCCGACATTGTTTCGAAGTCGCTCGGACGATGAGGCCGTGGGCAATGGGACACTGCCTTGAAGGCCACCCCGCCATCCCCTGAGGGTGACGTTTCGTGCGTCGGGCCTTAACGCAACCTGTGCGCTCAAGTGCCCACGGCTTCCGGTCTCACCGTCGTTGCTCACTCCTGACTGTGCGCAATTTTTGTCGGTTAGGGTCAACTTACTCTAAAATAACTCCGTCTTTGCTGTTCGCCAACTCAAGGGATGCTATGCTGGTGCGATGTGGCATTCCGTACCGCTGACGCTTTTCTGGTTCACTTACCTGGGATCGTTGGGGATTTTTTTTCCTTACTTCAGTCTCTACCTGCGGGAGAATGCCGGCTTGTCCGGAACCCAGCTCG
>CAYZXN010000100.1:0-10188 GCA_964482425.1 uncultured Syntrophobacteraceae bacterium
ACAACCTTGAGCACGTAAGGGGCATCCGGTTGCACGTGCACGTCGTCGCCGTGACTACGAAACTGAATCAGCGGCCGCAGTTTGATGCGAATGTCTTCGGAACCCGCTAGGAGCTTGTAGCTGACGTGGACGGTATTCTGCCGGTACGGCAAATGGAGCGATTTCTCCAGTACCCAGTCGTCAATTTGATAGCGCCAGACCGGCAGTCCCATTTCCAGGCGAAATTCGAGCAACTCCGCAGTGGGCTCATCGGAGTCGCCGTAACGGGTGCTGAGTTGCACGATACGATTGCTCGAGAGATGGATCTCCTCGTCGATATCGCTTAACATACGCATCCTTCCCAGTGGGGCGGGAAAGGCCGCGATCAAGAGACCGTGATAGCGGCGCGTCATTGCGCCGCCGATGGTACCCGAAGCGTAACCTCCGAGACCATTAGTCACCAGCCATTCAGGATGTCGAGTAAGATCCGCCGGGTCGGTTTCGATCGGTGGGATACCGGTCAACTTGCGCACGATGAGAGGGTTCATCGGGAGGAGCCTGCAAAAAAACACGTGCTCTTGCCGATGGTCGACCAGCCGTCTGCGCTCTCCTCGGACAGCCCGCCCGAGCCGCCGTAACCGGGATCCTCGCTGGACCACAGGACTCGCCAGTCCATGCCGGGAAGCGGTGCGAGAAGCGGCTCCGGTGCCGCGGCGATGAAGGTATCGATGCCTAGATTCACCAGCAGCAATCGATCCTCGCCAGGCGCAAAGAATCGCAGGACGAATGCATGGTCGCCGATCACTGCGCCATCCAAACGACAGGTGGGTTGCGCATTGAATACCGGATCCTCGCGCCGCAGGAGAAGAAGATCTCGATGCAGTGCATAGGCCTCCGCGTGACGGCCGCGCTCTGAAAAATCGATCTTGCATGAGGCAAAGACCTGTGGGTCGGTAGGATCGGGAAGCAGCGCCTGCATCGCCTCGGCGGCCAGGCTGGGAAACTGATGCAAGAATTCCAACCGGCCGTGTTTTACTTTTGCACCGAGCTCGCCTTGGTGATCGGCAAAATAGGCAAAGGGCGCGGAAGCGGCAAACTCCTGGCCTTGAAAAAGCATCGGGGTCTGCGGCGAGAGTAGAAACAGAGCGGTGACGGCGCGATAAAGCGCCGGATCGGCGAGGCGATCGACGCGCCAACCACGACCTTGATTGGCGACTTGATCGTGGTTCTGCAGATAGTTGATGAACGAAGCTGGCTTGATTCCCGCCGTGGGTTTGCCGCGACGCCGCTTTTGCCAGGTATAATACTGACCCTGATAGAGGTAGCCGTGTCTGGCTGCGGAAACAAACTCCTGGGGACTACCGTGGTAATCCGAATAATACGCTTCTTTGTGCCCCGTCAGAGCCACCATTGCACTGTGATGAAACTCGTCGTTCCACAACGCGTCGAGGCCGTATCCGTTCTCCTGCGCGGAACGCAGCAGCTTACTGTTCTGCGGTTCGTTTTCGCCGATGACGAGAGTCGATCTGCCGCTGGCAGCGCGGCGCACGGTTTCAACCACTTCGCTGAGGATATGCCTGGGCGAAGCATCGTGCAGAGCTTGAGTCGCATCCAGACGCAAACCATCGAGATGAAATTCAGCGATCCAATACGCCGCATTGGTGAGAAAGAACTCGCGCACCGCAGCCGAATTGGCTCCATCGAAATTAACGGCTTCCCCCCACTCGGTCGCATAGCGATCGCTGAAGTAATCCCTGGAGAACTCCTTCAAAAAGTTACCGATAGGACCCGCATGGTTGTAAACCACATCAAGAATAACCGCCAGGCCGCAATCGTGGGCTCCATCGACAAAGCCGCGAAATTCATCGGGCGTACCGTAGAGCCGGCTCGGCGCAAAGAAATTGACACCGTCATAACCCCAGCCGAACTCGCCGCCGAAGTCGTTGACCGGCATGATCTCGAGAACAGTCACACCGACATTTTTTAACTCCGCTCGCTGCCGCGCCGCTGACTGCCACGTACCCTTGTGCGTGAAAGTTCCTAGGTGCATCTCATAAACAACCTGGTTGGCGATGTCGACTCCTTGCCAATGCGCATCGTGCCAGCAAAACTGAGCGGGATCGATGACCATGGAAGGACCGATCGGACCGCTCAGCTGAAACCTTGACGCCGGGTCCAGCAGTAAACGCTCTAAGCCGTCGATGCGATAATGATAAAGATCGCCGCTGTGACACTCGGCGATGAAGCCGGAAAAGTAGCCGCCCGGCTCACTCTCCAACTGATTTCCGGACCCGAGTTCAGCAACGGCGTCGCTTACCACTTCGATACGCACGGTTTAGTAGTACGAAGACATGGATTGCTCGCATCAGCGCGAGGAGCATTATTCAACAGAATCCAGTGTACGTAACGGTCAAGTCGATATATTCCGCCGCTTGCCGGACGAAACCACTGTTGGGAGCAGGAGGTGCAATGGCTATACCAATCGCCGCCGCATGGCGGATCGAGCAAAGCGCCATCAGCTTTGTTTTGCCTATGGGACGGAAGTGCATTGTTGGGACAACTCAATTTCGTCGAAAGAAACTCAGCGCATGCTAGGACATTTCCCGTCACGAATTCTAAGGGCGCGAAGGACAAGGCTTGCTTGCCGACACCGAACTCCGTGCGGCCGCTAGCGCTCTGAGGAAGATGTCCAAAAAGGCGGATTGCTGCGGAATACATTTTTGGGGATTTTAGCGTAGACGAGATTGACAATGTCCACCGCTTCGCCGATCCCCAAGTCCACCGCCAGGCTGGACAGCGCATATGCGTCGGCTGCGGTCATTCCTTTTTCTGCCTGCAAAAAATCCACCGCTTCTTGCAGGGCGATGCGGGTGGCTTCGTTCAGATCGACGCTTAAACCTGTGAGCAGATAGTCCGTCACCGTCTCGACCCGGGGCAGATTGATTGGTTTGTTTTTGTGCAGGAAGAATTGCAGAGTCGGAGCCAGGGAAATCTCGATGGCGCCGCCGTCGACCTCGCCGTCGCCCTGCACCGCGTGGCCGTCGCCGGTGAAGAATTGCGCTCCCTTATTAAAGACCGGGAGGTACAGAGAAGATCCGATGCCGAGATATTTCAGATCCATATTACCGCCCCAGGCCCCCGGCGGAGTCGACGAAACCATGCCCAGGCTCGTTGGCGGCGATACCGCCATGATCCCCATGAACGGATTGAGCGGGATTTCGATGTCCGATGAAAAAAGGGCGACCCGGCGCTCCAGATCGATACGGATCAATTTGGCTGCCGGCTCATTTAACAGGCGGGGCAACACGCCCTTACCGGGCCCGGTATTATTCACGCCGTAGGGCACGCGAAATTTAACGTCAAGCACACGCACTTCAAGCGTATCGCCCGTCTCGGCGCCGTCGATGTAGATAGGCCCGGTGAGGATATGCACGCTGGCGCCTTTCGGTCGTTTCACCCCGGAAAAGACCGCTTTAGCGTCCGCTAATACTTCGCCTGCAGGTATGCCGTAGCCGCCAAAAAACCTCTCCGGGTCGCGTTGCGTGGTCAAACCCTGGTGTGAAAGCGCTTCGACCTCGACGACATCGCCGGGTTTGATTGTCAGCGCCGGCGCCAGATTAGCCGCGATATAGCCCCACAAAACCGTCTCCGGCGTCGAGCGCAGCGTCGCAACCGGGCGGCCAGCACCCGGTTGTATCGAACGACTCGTGCGGTTCGCGCTGTCTTTGCTCATAGTTCGGCGAGCCTAGCCGAGAAAAGTGCAAGCTGTCAACAAACGTCAATGGCAGAGCGCAGCGGCAAGCCATCGCGTCGGCCCAAAACAACAACGACCAACGGCGAAGAAGCGCAACAACCGATCGACGAGAACGATCAATCGCGGATCGCCAGAGCGCCGCCATCTACGGGCAGGTCAATGGCGTAAATAAAATCGGATTCGTCAGAGGCGAGAAACACCACGGCTTTGGCGATATCCATGGGAACTCCGCGACGGCCGGCCAGGTTTTTGACAAAACGATTCTCAGGCACCTCTTCCTGGCCGACGGGCGAGCCGATCCGGTTGGGCGAGACAGAATTGACACGAATGCCCTCCGGCGCCAATTGCACCGCAATCGAGCGGGTCAGGTTGAGCACACCGGCTTTGGCTGTCGTGTAGGCGGTGGCTTCTTTACGGCCCCAATGGCCCGATGTCGAGGCAATATTGATGATTTTTCCATTGCGTTTTTGATCGATCATGACTCGAGCGACATGACGCGTGCAGTACCAGACACTCCGTAGACACACATTCATGACCCGGTCCCACTCCTCCTCCGTGATATCGAATAGCGTCTTGTGATCGGTCCAAGCGGCGTTGTTGACCAGGATATCGATGCCGCCAAATTCCTTCACTACGGTTTGCACCATTTTTTCAACCGAAGCGGCGGAGGCGACGTCGCAGACAACCGAAATAGCGGATCCTGCCTTAGCAGCGTTGATTTCCACCGCCACCCGGCGGCCGCGCTCTTGATCGAGATCGACGACTGCGACTTTCGCGCCTTCCTGCACCATAAGCTTAGCGACGTCTTCACCGATGTTGCGGCCGGCGCCGGTGACCACGGCGATTTGATTTTGCAGTCTCATAGTTCCTCCGTGACATTTTTTGTGGTCAATAGCAGAAGCTCGTATAAAGTTCCAGCAATCGGCTGGCGCGCGACGCAACGCAGGGGCCGCCCATGATTTGTGGCATCACTAAAGCGCGCCAAGATCGACGGCACAAGCGGCTGCCCTGGAGTGAGAAGATAACCCGAGTCTCGCCTACAGACTGACCTTTTCGGTATAGAGATCTTTCAAGAACTTGCTGTTCTTGAGCTCCTCGACAAAGCGCGGTTCGATCACATCGCTCGGCTTAATTGCCCGCGCGCGCTGATCGACGACGGCGCCAACATCGACAAGCGCCTGCAGCGATTCGGCATTGAGCTCCGGGAGCGGCCGCAATTGGGCTGAGAAACTGTCGTACATCGCCTGCACCGAGCCCGATTGGCTGTTTGGAAAATATTTTTTGATAATCGCGAGGCTTTCCTCACGGCGCGTGACTAGATGGTTGATGGCGGCAGCGTACCCCTTCATGAAGCGTCGCACCGTATCCTCGTCTCTTTTGATCAAGGAGCGCGTCGTCACGATCAGATCCGTGAGCACCGGAACGGCAGTCACGTCCAGGGTCTTGATGCCGAGCTTTTTCGCTTCGGCCGCAACATCTTCGCTCAACGGAGCGCCTTGGACCAGGTTCTTCGAAAGAGCCAATGCCCGCGCCGGCGCGAGTCCGGCGGCGACCATCTCCACATCTTTCACCGGATCAAGACCCGCCCGCCTCAAAATGACCCGCGCTATCAGGTCCGACCTTGCGCCAAGTGCGGAAACAGCAACCTTCTTGCCCTTCAAATCCTTCACCGATGTAATCGACGACGCCACCGCCATGCCGTATTGATCCATTCTGACGTGAGAGCCGATCACCGTAATATCGGCGCCGCTAAGGACTGGTTGCAGGATAGCCAGCGGGCTTCCGGAACCGATAAGCAGATCTACACCGATCAGAGCCTGTATTCCTGCCGACATGGTATCCCTTATCGGAATTTCCTCGATCTCGATGTCGTGCTTCTTAAATAAGCCGGCGTCGACGCCGACATACGCGACGGCGGTGCCGAGCTCCCATCCGGCATAGGCAAGTCGAATTTTCTTGCCGTTACCTGCTGCCCATGCAGCCCCGGTCACGAAGGGCGCCATCAACAGAACGACGGCAAGAACAAGCAAACTCCCCAGCAGGGGTGTTTTGTGGTAGTGCATGGAGATCAATATAGCTCACCTGTATTGCGCTTCCAATACACTCCCCGCTCGTCGTCCGGCGCTTGGTTGATGGCTCGGTTTTAGGCTGTTATCTTCACACCAGAGCCGCACACCAACATTTCGCGGTCAGGAGGTTTCTGTGAGGTTCTTGCATACCATGATCCGAGTCAATGATCTCGATGAATCCATCAGATTTACTGCGACGTCCTGGGAATGAAATTTATCAGAAAACGCGACTACCCCTCGGGTAAATTCACCGCTGGCGTTCGTAGGTTACGGGGATGAAGCGAGCAACACCGTTATCGAACTGACCTACAACTGGGACGCGAATCGATACGATCTTGGAGATGCTTTCGGACACCTCGCTTTGGGTGTTGATGATATCTATAAGACCTGCGAAGAGCTACGTCGTAAGATTGTCCGAGAACCCGGTCCGATGAAACATGGCGGAACGGAGATCGCGTTTGTCGAAGATCCGAACGGCTATAAAATCGAGCTTATCGATCTCACCAGACGGGCGCAGGGGCAGCCGGCGCGGCAGTAGCTCGCCTGAGTTACGGGCAGCGCCCATAATTGCTGCGCTCGGATCGGCGATCGCGCGCCTCCCGTCAGCGTGTCTCCGCATTTTGGAGCGGTGCTTTACCGACGCGCTTCGATTGCAACGACGCCGGATTTCATCTACGATTACTTCGTTTCACGCCAGCCAAATCCCAGACATTCAGGAGGACCGAGTTCATGGCGACGATGATTACCAATGATTGTATCAACTGCGGCGCGTGTGAGCCCGAGTGCCCCAACAACGCGATCTCGCAAGGTGAGACGATCTTTGTGATCGATCCCAAGCTGTGCACGGAATGTGTTGGTTTTCATGACTACGAAGCCTGCGCTGCGGTTTGTCCGGTGGATTGCTGTGTCACCGATCCCAACAATATCGAGACCGAAGAGGCGCTGATTGCGCGGGCGCGCGCGATTCATCCGGAAATACAGATCGGTGAAAACTTCGAGTCTCGGTTTCGCAAGGGCCAAGGCAAGCCGGCCGCGGCAGGGACGCCGAAAGCCGCGCCGGCCCCAACCTCAAGCAGCGGCGAGATCGTCGCGCCTGCCGCCAACGGCGCCGGGACAAATCCGGGATACGGCGAACCGGCTGTGAATTTCATTGCGTTGCCTGAAATCGATTCCTGGGAGATTCCCATGCGCTGTTTTAAATGCCAGCAAACGCATGTGGAGCCGGTAAGTAATTTCATGATCGGCAACGTCATCTTCTGTCCCCATTGCCACAAGTCGATGGTCGTGCGCGACAATCTCAACTACCACATTCGCACTCTGCTGAAGGAATCCTACGAGCAATGGGAAAAGGATCAGCACGCCTTTGCCAGCCGGAGAGAAAAGGATCTGGCAGAGTTTTTGGAGCGGCGGGCCAAAGAGGCCAAGGCGTTCGAAGCACAACAAGAACGCGAGCTCCGACGCATTCGCGACCAATTGGAAGCTCTAGGCGAGACCTACGATGCGCCGGGAAGGCCGATCAAGAAGGGCGCGCGCTTCGCCTGGGGATGAGGCTGTTTGGCATAGATGTTTAACACATGGCTCCACGTGATTGCTCTGATCGCCTACTTGGGCGCGGTCATCGGTCTTGCCGCTGTGCTGTTGCCGTCTCTGCGGATGGTTGAAAACCACCAAGACAAGGTTCATTTCCTTGCGCGCGGTCTCAAGCTTTACAATCCTTTGCAGGTAGGCGCATTGGGAATCGTGCTATTTTCCGGCGCATTCCAATTGACCCAACTCAAAGCAATATACCGCGAGACGTTTGTCGCGGAACTTGGCTACGGTTTGGCCATCAAGCTTACGTTTGCTTTTCTGCTGGTGATCTTCAGCGTGTATCAGGCGATGGGAATAGGTCATCGCTTCGTCAAACGCCATGAGCTCGGCGAAAGCGTGACCCCCCAGGAACTCGACTCCGTCATTCGGCGCCTTAAGGGCGCTCACTGGCTTATTTTGCTTTTTGCCGTGATCACACTCTGGCTTGGATTGCGGCTGCAACCTTAGATCGTTCATTTCCGCCGTGATCTCACGAGCCAGTGGCGGATTTCTATAGGTTCGACAGGAGGTGCTGCCGTGGCAAGCGCGCAACTGAGAGTCATTTATCGCTCCAACTCGCATGCCCCTCTATGGGTCGTGGCAGAAAAATCCGGCTCCTGGGCAAAGAATGGCCTCGACGTGGACACCTCACCGCAACTGATCAGGGAAAAAGCCGTCGAGTCGCTCAAAAGCGGTCATGTCGATCTAATCTCAGGCAATCACCACAATCTTTATGTGCGCAATGCGTCGAACCGTGAGGATTTCGTCCACCTCGCGCAAGCGACCAATAATTGGACTGAAAACAAGCTGGTGGTGTCGAAGGAAATTCGCTCGGTGGAGGACTTAAGAGGCAAGAAAGTTGTCAGCGATAAGCTAACCTCCCATACCGGCCTGAACGTCTGGTTGTTTTTGCGCCAGGAAGGTCTTGATGCCGATCGCGGCGACGTAGAGCTCGTGGAGTTGCGCGGTTCAGCCGAAGAGCGCTGTAAACGCGTCCTGAGCGGCGAGTTCGCCGGGACCTTCGTGAGCATTCCTCATGATAGCCGAGCCGTCGCCGCCGGTGCGCGAGCCCTCACGGTGCGGCCGATGCCGATGATCCGAGGCGTAACCCTGACCACCACCATGAGATTCGTAAAGAGCCACGTCGGAGAGATCGAACGACTGGTTCGCGGTTTTGTCGATGCCATCCACTTTTTTATCACGCGCCGGGAGGAGACTCTGGAGATTTTAAAGGAGCACGCAGCGCCGATTCTCCATCTGCAAACCGATGCCGAGACCGAAGCCCTCTACGATGAGTGGGCCGGCTCCCTTGAACCCAAACCCTATCCTTCGTTAGAGGCGATTGCCAATGTTTTTCAACTCGCGCTGAGGCGCAATCCGGAAATCGGCCGCTACAATCCCCTGTCATTGTGGGATATCCATTATGTGCGCGAGCTCGACGACAGCGGCTATATCGACGAACTCTATAAGACAAAAAAGGCGGGGTGATAACCACCCCACCTTTGCGCTTCCGGAAAAAATCCGCCGCTTGTTTATCTTTGACTCAATACTTCTGAGGACTGTGAGGCTTGCGAACCCGTTTGGGACGTCGCCGCCACCGGCTCCGAAGTGATACCTTCACGATAGACGAGAACTTCCACCCGCCGGTTCTTAGCACGGTTCTGGGCGCTGTTATTTTCCATCAGGGGAGCGCTCTCTCCGTACGATACGGAAATGACTTTGAGCGGGTCCATCTTCTTCTGAGTGATCAAGTAACGGCTCACCGCATCGGCTCTTTTCTTGCCCAGCTCGTAATTGACGTCCTCCGTGCCGACGTTGTCGGTATGACCGGCGACGACGAAGACAGTGCTGCCCGTGTTGGAGGGATCCCCCTTCAAATCGCTGAGAAAGCCGTCAATTTCTTTGCGCGCCTGACTGGGAAGATTGGACGAGCCGAAGGCAAAATTGGCGCCCTCTCTCATGTCGATAACGAAGCGCCGGTCCAGTCTCAGATTAGCGATCGCATTCAATGCTTTGTCGGTCTTGGCGTCGAGCTGGCCGAGTCTGCCGTCGAACTGACCGAGCCGTCCTTCGAACTGGCCGAGCTTTCCTTCCACTCCGCTCATACGGTCGCCGAGACCCGTGAGCTGGGTGTCGGTCTGACTCAACCGGCTTTCACTCTGCGATACTCGGTTGGAAATCGGGTCCATCTGCTCTCTAACCCAATCGCGCGTAGCGACACATCCTTGCGCCAGGAATAAAAACCCCAGGCCCGCGACGGTAACGACCTTCTTTGTCCTCATAGTGCTCAAACGCATCATAACCTTTCCTCCTTTAATCTTTGTTGACTAAGATTCTGCCAGCACAACCGCTCCTGTATTTTTGAGGCGAAAAGGCTCGAACCTTAAACTCATTCGTCGCCGCTGGCTCTGGGCGGAGAATTTTAGCGATCGAGGTTGTTTCACGCCGGCTCCACATTTCTGCTCTACTTCCCTTCACGCGGGCTGCTTCTATTAAGCTAAGCCTGTGCCAAGTTATAAAACTCCGTTATTCCAAAGAAATGAGTAGCACGCGCGGTCGAAAACTGGAGGAAATACCATGCACAATTGTAGCTGTTGGCGAACATAGAGCGTCAAAGACCGGATCGGACTGACTGCCCGCATGGAGCGGGCGAACTATTGGGGAGATCATCCGAAACCATGCACGATGGAGCAGAGAACGGGTTCTCGATGCCACTCCTGCGCCATTCGGTGAGCAACTCGAACAGCTGGTATCTTGAAAATGGCTTGTTCAAGACGATCGCTCCGTGTTCCTTGTCTTCTCTGGCAAGCACGTCGC
>CAYZXN010000101.1:0-26247 GCA_964482425.1 uncultured Syntrophobacteraceae bacterium
ATGCGGTCGCCCGATATCGGTTGATGGATATTGATGTAGTAATTAAGAAAAGCGTTATTTATGCGATCCTTTTGTTCGGGCTATTGCTTCCTTGTTATGGGATTGTGATGTTGGGGCAGAAACTAGCCTTCGATACGGTTAACTACAATTTTTCGTTAGTAACACTCTTGTTATTTATCGCCGTGGGCTTTTTGTTTCCAAGATTGAGATTTGTCACTGAGGATGCGTTAGAAAGAGTTCTCTTCCAGCGGCGAGTAAATTATCGAGACATGTTGTTACGATCTAGCAAGGATATGGTATCGATCGTCGATCTGGAGGATCTATCAGCCAATGTAGTAAAGACAGTTAGCAGGGCGTTTGCCGTTGAGACGGCATCACTGTTCTTGATCGATGATGTTCAAGGCGTATTTCGGATAAAATCTGCTGTGGGGATGAATGCCGAGCGAAGTGGAGAATTGCTCCTGTCCCGCAACGATCCTTTTATTAGGGCGATCGGTAACAACGGAGAAGGTATTGTAAAGGAAGAACTAGAAATGACGCATGGTGATGAAAATAGCCTAACTGTGATTGAAACAATGCGTCGCATCGGATCGGAAATTAGTCTCCCTATAATGTCCAAAGCTAACTTGGTCGGAGTCCTTAATCTTGGTCATAAAGAGAACAGGGAGGTGTATTCAAACGAAGATCTGGAACTTCTCTCCACTTTGGCTAATCAGGCGGCGATTGCTATCGAGAACGCTCGGCTCTACCAGAATCTCAAACAGTCACAAGATACTCTTCGGCGCGCTGACCGTCTTTCGTCTCTTGGATTACTCACGGCGGGGTTGGCGCATGAGATCCGTAATCCTTTGGTTGCGATTCGGACCTTCACTCAGCTTTTGCCTGAGCGGTATGAAGACGCTGAGTTTAGGGAAGGCTTTCAGAGTCTCGCGCTCAAGGAGGTCGATCGAATCTGCGGGTTGATCACGGATCTTTTGAGCTTCGCCCGTCCCTCCAAACCGAATGTCGCTCTAGAGGACATGAACGACGTAATTGATGGTATTGCGCGTATCTTGGAGACCCAGGCAAAGGAAAAAAATGTAGAGCTTACACGAGATTTCACCGCTAATCTGCCGAAAGTTTGGATTGACAGAGAGCAGATGAAACAGGTATTTATGAACCTTATATTGAACGGCATTCAGGCGATGAGCGACGGGGGCACGATTACAATTTCCACACGCCTTCATACTCCCAATACCAACGGGCAAACAGTTTCATTTGTACAGATTGAGGTTCGTGACACGGGCATTGGTATACCCGAGGAGAATCTCGAACACATTTTTGATCCGTTTTTCACCAGCAAGGATGAGGGAAGCGGTTTGGGGCTTTCAATTTCTCATCAAATTGTCCAGGAACACGGCGGCTACGTTACTGTGGAGAGCAAAGTGGGCAAGGGAACTTCGTTCCTGGTCAATATTCCTACCGGCAAACCTGTTCGACCGATGGTGGACCGCACCCCGCAAGTTAATGAAGCGAATCTTAGTCATTGACGAATCGGAAGTTATTCGGGAAACGCTTGCCCTTATTTTAGGACGAGAATTCTCCGTTATAAAAAAAATGCTGGGCACCTCTGCAGTTTCGCTTGCCGAAAGTGGAGCGGACGTCGACCTTTTGATTCTTGGGGTGAACCCGACGCTTCACTCGGATGCGGGCAGGTTATCGAAATTTGCCGCACGGGTGCCGTGCGCTGTGCTGTTTCTGGTAGACTCTCGATCGGCTATTAAACTCATAGAAGAGCGCGAGACGGTAGGTTGCCTCGCCAAGCCATTCAATCCCTACGAACTGAAGCGTAAAGTCGGCACGTTACTGGCGCGTACGGCGGCGCTGCCCGAGGTAAAGCCTGCAGTATCCATCTCAACAAATCCATCATTTGGGCGTTACTTGGCATTTCCTTTTCTCAGTCGAACAGCCGCGACTCTTGTACACCGATTCGCGGTAACCCGTTTGCCCATTCTGGTGTCCGGTGAGATCGGTTGTGGCCAAGAGCGTGTGATTCGTGGAATGTGCGCAGTCGCGGGCAACGCTGGACCTTGTGTGTTCGTGAATGCGGCCGAAATCGATGACCGCTATGTTGCGGAGAGACATTCCCGTTTACCCTGGGAGAGAGGGCAGGCGGCCGGAACAGTCGTAGTGGAAGATATCGACAAATTGAGCGCGTCCAAGCAGTCCACGCTCCTTAACCTCATGGATGAGCTCGAGGCACTCTCGGGAAACCTTCGATTCTTAGCTACCTCAAAGTCGGATCTTTTGGAACGCGTATATCAAGGGGATTTCATCGAAGGTCTCTACTACCGACTGGCTACATTGACGCTGAAACTGCCCTCGTTGAGAGAGCGTCGCGCTGAAATTCCCGCCATTGCGGAGTGGTTCGCACGTTCATACGCCGGTATGCTCGGACTCGGCGAAGTTACTTTTTCAGTTGACGCGAGGGAGCGTCTCAGCCATTATCTATGGTTTGGAAACCTCGCCGAGATCGAGTCCGTGATAGCTCGAACGCTGGCTGTCAGACGGAAGACGAAAATCGACGCGACCGATTTGCTGTTCGACTTTTCTGTTGAACCGGAACTCCCCGAGCCGTCGGATGATGAACAAGTGTTCGCTTTTCGAGAATCGGAACTAGAGCTTGCAGGCTTTACGTCTCCCTCTGCTCCGCCGCGCCAAAGCGCTGCGCCAACGCCAACTCGTGTTAACGCGAACGGTAAAAGCGCAGATCTTAAACTCTTGATTCATGAGTTGGCGCATGAAATGAAAAATCCCATGGTGACCATCAAAACTTTCGCGCAGTTGCTTGGTGATCGTTATGAGGACGAGAATTTCCGCGGACGCTTTCAAGACGTGGTCGGCGGCGATATCCAACGCATGGATGATCTTCTGGAGCTGATGATCGACTTTACCGAATTTTCGCAGCCCCATGCCAACCCGGTTTCTCTCAATGACTTCCTCCGTGCGGTACTTCAAGAAGTCGGCGGCGAATGTGCGAAACGGCAGGCTTCAGTCCGCTGGGAAACCAGCGAGTCGAGTAAATCCATCGTAGCCGATGAGGATCAGCTTTCCTTCATTTTAAAGAATGTCTTGCTGACAGTTTTTTCCCAGACAAAAATGGGAAGTGAAGTGTATATCGAGCCGGGAGAGCAAGGGCGGATAGTGATCTCTTACCTGCGCGAGGGGGCTGCGATGGCATCGATTAGTCAACATCTCGGTGAAGTGGGCGAAGGAACCGGGGACAATGTTTTGCCTTTGAGGATGCTTTTGGCAAAACAGCTGGTTGAGCGTAATGGTGGTAGAATGACTATCGACGCCTTCGATGGCGAGAGAGAGATTTTGCGGATGGAGTTTCCGATTGCTTAACCGGGAAAAAAAGATTGATATGAGCCAAGGTACTTTGCTGGTAGTTGATGACGAGTCCGGAGTCCGGCAGTCGCTGAAAATGGTTTTCGATAAAGCCTTCCTGGTGGTCGAAGCGGCGAGCGCGACCGAGGGAGTGCAGAAGGTGATCGACGAGAAGCCGGATATTGTATTGCTGGATATCGTTATGCCCGGAGCAGACGGTTTATCGGTCCTCAAACAAGTGAAAATGGTTCATCCCGAATGTCAGGTCATCATGCTGACCGGTCTCAACACGGCCCGAACTGCGTTCACTGCTAAAGGGACCGGTGCTTTCGATTATGTGACCAAGCCCTTCGATGTGGAGGAACTGCGCCTGCGGGTGGAGCATGCTTTTGAGAAGGTGCAGTTGTCGAAAGAACTCGAACGGTTGAAAGAAGAAGTCGGCCGCAAGTACGGCATCGACCATATCGTTGGGAAGTCCAAACAGATTATCGATATCTTCAAGGCGGTTAGCATGGTGGCCGCCAAGAAATCCACGGTTTTGATACAAGGCGAAAGCGGCACAGGAAAAGAGTTGATCGCGAGGGCTATCCACTACAACAGCGATCGGCGATCGAAGCCGTTTGTTGTTGTCAATTGCGCGGCATTGCCGGATACTTTGATTGAAAGCGAACTGTTCGGCTATGAAAAGGGTGCCTTCACCAATGCTTCCCAAAAGAAGATCGGCCGCTTCGAACTGGCACATGGTGGAACCCTGTTTCTGGATGAGATCGGCGAGTTGAACTTAAGTACGCAGGCGAAATTCTTGCGCGCCATCGAACAAGAAACCTTCACCCGATTGGGCGGTACCGATGATATTAAAGTCGATGTTAGAGTGATCGCCGCTAGCAATCGGGATCTAGAGGTTTTGGCCAAGGCCGGTGAGTTTCGTCCGGACCTGTTTTATCGCTTGAACGTGGTTTCTCTGTATTTGCCGGCGCTTCGCGAGAGACGAGAGGATATCCCTTTGCTGTTGGATCATTTCTTGAGGCTCAAAGCGCAGGAGCACTCGATCGCTCCAAAGAGTCTATCGCCCGAAGTTGTGGATTTTTTTACCGCCTATTATTGGCCGGGCAACATTCGAGAGCTGGAAAACCTCATCGAACGGCTAACCATACTCACACCGCACGAACAGATCATGCTGCGGGATCTGCCCGCCGGGATGCGCTCTACGGATCAGACCGCGACGCTAAAGGAAGATGTTCTGAGCGGATCGAGACCCCTGAGTGAAGCCGTCGACGAGTTCGAACGAGAGCTCATCGTGAAAGCTTTGCAGCGCACGGCCTTCAACCAAACCAAAGCAGCCTTATTGTTGGGCACGAGCCGGCGTATCCTCAAATACCGGATCGAAAAACTTAAAATCAACGAATCGAACAGTACTGAAGAAGTCAAATTATCGACGTAAGTGGACAAAATTGTTCTTTTAGCTCTTCCGTTTACCCTCCCTGGCCTAGAAATACCCTTGTAAATTAATCTTTTCGCCGTTTTTACCAGGTGGCATATTCCTTGCTTTTCTTTGGCCGCCATGGATTCGAATAAACCGCATATCCTTGTTGTAGACGACGAAATGGGCCCACGAGAATCTCTGAAAATGATTCTCAATCCGTACTATAACGTTCATGTAGCAGAACGCGGTGGCCAGGCCGTCGATCTACTCGGTAAATTCCCGGTCGATCTGGTCACTTTGGACCTCAAAATGCCTGGTTTTACAGGTATTCACGTTCTTGAGAAGGTTAAGAAGCACGATCCCGACATAGAAGCGATCATCATTACGGGCTATGGATCCCTCGACACCGCCATTGAAGGACTTCGCCTTGGCGCCTTTGACTACATTTCCAAACCATTTGACGTCAATCACATTTTGTCTTTGGTGCGGCGTGGCATCGAGCGTCGCGGCGCTAAAGCTAAACTGCGACAAGTAAAGTCCGATTTTCTGTCGAACGTTTCTCATGAGCTACGAACCCCCTTGAGCGTAGTGGTGGGATTTGTCTATCTATTGCTGAACCAAGTTATCGGGAAGCTCAGCGAAGAGCAGCAAAAAGTCCTGGAAACTGTTTATCGCAACTCCGAGGAACTCTTGGAACTGATCGATAATGTGTTGTGGATGACCTCGTTGAACTCGGGGGATGCCTCGGCCATTTTTGAAAGGTTCGATGCCGCGGTCATCGTAACTGAAACGGTTAAGCGTTACGAGCGAACCGTCCGCGAGAAAAACCTCAGTCTGTTCCTTGAGGTTCCGGAAACCGGCTTGTGGATCGTCAGCGATCGCTCCAAGGTGGAAAGGATTTTTCAAAATGTCTTCAATAATGCGGTGAAGTTCACTTCCCAGGGCGAGATCCGGGTGAGAGCCTGTGCTTCCACGGATCGAGAAGGCGTGGAGTTGAAAGTATCCGACACTGGTATCGGCATCGATAAGAGTAAGATGGACTTCATTTTCGAGCCATTCCAACAAGCGGATGGGTCCATCCATCGGCCTTTCTCGGGTCTGGGATTGGGCCTCACCGTAGCGCGCCGGATGGCTGAGTTGATAGGCGGTGTAGTCGAGGTGAAGAGCGCGCCGGAGTCGGGGACAACGGTTATGATGAAGTTTCCCATACAGGCTGCGTCAACGGCGGCGGCACCGCCCGTCCAACAGCGCAAATATGGTTAAAGACAAATTCATATGGTGTCGCAACTGCGACGCCGTCCACCATGTCAATCGCTTTGATAAGGCACCCGTTTATAGCTTTGTTACGGGCGCAATCGGGGAGATTCCGACAGATGATTGGCGCGTGTTCATGGCTCGACATGAAGGACACCGGTTAGAGCCCTTGAGCGCGCTCGGCGATAAAAAATTTATCCAGGGATCACTGCTTGATCCGATGAGCGTAAGCTATGTCGAAGTGACAAACGGGCAAGAGCATCTTCTCATTCGGCAGACGCGAAAGAGCATTTCCGAGCCCCTGAGCTTCGAGCTCATTCCCGGGCAGCTGATCGACAAAGGCTTTACCATCGGCATACAAGAGAAAGAAATTAAGCTGGAATTGAAGTGCCATTTCGACTGGTCTGGCACGCCGATGAGCGATGCTCGGATTGGGCTGTTCATCGAGATTCTCAAGGAGCTCGTCAAAGATATTAAACCGGCGGAAGTGGAGATAGCCGGTCTTTGCTTCGACGATGCCAACTCTTCCTTTGGTCGGTTGGAACCTCAATTCATTGAACTTCTGTTGACACGATGCGCGAGACATTTCTCGCGTGGAGAACTGACCGACCTCCGAAGGTTCGTCGAGTCCCATGTGGAGGGTGACGACGTGATGGCCTTGATTCTGCGTCGCCAAATAGCCGTCGAACGGACTGCCGCCTGAGTTTTGCTGCGTTTACTTCAGTTCGCCGGAAGTCTTCAGGATTCTCCCTGCAGTGCGCATGCAATTACGTAGGAGCGTGCATCACGGTTCTCGCTCGTTGGCTCAAGAAACCTAGGCGGGCTTCTTCGAACGTTAGAACGTTACACTCCGGGCGAAATACCTCATTTGCTCACTACCACCTCATCCTTGCCATCGACTTCTTTGAGCTTGAGCCGGACCTGACCCTCCTGAGGTAAGTTAATCTTTTTGGCAACAAAATTCGCCGCTATGGGAAACTCTCGTCCGCCGCGGTCGATCAGCACGGCAAGAAGGATTGCTTTCGGACGGCCCAAATCGATTAAGTGATCGACCGCAGCACGCACCGTACGTCCCGTGTGCAGCACATCATCAAACAAAATAATCGTCTTATTGTTGATATCGAAGGGAATCTTCGTATGATCGACTTTCCCGTCCGGCAATAACGTATTGAGATCGTCTCGATATAGGGCAATGTCCATTTCGCCCAAAGGTACTTCCTTATTGTGAGATTTCTTGATCATTCCACGCAGTCGCTGCGCCAAAAACAACCCGCGCGTGCGAATACCGATAAAGGCCAACGAGTCCGTGGCTCGATTTTGACGGAGGATTTCGCGGCCCATGCGCTCGAGATGTTTTTTGATATCTTGAGCGGTTAATAGTTTCAGACTTTTAGATTTTTTCATTGGTCGCTCTGATTATGGCGTCAAGGAGCAGTTGCGTTCCAAGACAGATTTCCTCGGGATCGGACCATTCGAGTGGGCTATGGCTGATGCCTCGCCGACTGGGAATAAACAACATCCCGGCCGGGGCGATTTTGGCGATCTGCATCGCGTCGTGACCGGCGCCCGAAGGCATAATCTCGTAGGGAATGGTTTTCGCCTCGCAGCATTCTTTTAGCAAATCGACAAGGCGTTTATCCAGAGTAACCGGGTCTTCTTTGCGGATAGGTAAGATATCCATTCGGATTTTACGACGTCGAGAGATTGCGAGGATCTTGGCTTCAACCAGGTGCGCAACACGGTTTTTGGCCGTTGCTGTGATGCTCCGTATGTCTACTGTAATTTCCGCTCTGCCGGGTACGGCATTGATGACTCCGGGTTCGATTTTGATCGCTCCGACAGTGCCAACAACGCGGCCCTTCTCCATACGCGAATATTGGCGACAGATTTTTTCCAGCGCGACGACCAATTCCGCTGAAGCGACGAGTGCGTCTTTTCTCATCTCCATCGGAGTTGTGCCTGAGTGGTCCGCCTGGCCGGTAACGATTACCTTAAAGCGGGTGGGTGCCGCAATCGCGGTCACCACGCCAATGGGTTTTTCAAGCGCCTCCAAAATGGGCCCCTGTTCGATGTGAAGTTCCAGATAGGCTTTTATGGATGAAGGATTCCGTCGCAAAGAGCGCAGATTTCCACGGTAAATGCCGAGGCTGGCGAGAATATCTTCGAGCTTGGCACCTTGAGAGTCGGTGGCGTTCGCAAAGTCGCCGGCATGGACTTGGCCGGCAACCAGGCTGCTCCCCAGGGTGGAGAACCCGAAGCGGCTGGATTCCTCGCCAACGAAGCAGACCACTTCCACGGGCGAAGGCAATGTGATTTTCTGTTCCTTCAACGTTCGCACTGCTTCCAGAGCCGCAATCACGCCCATCGTACCGTCGAATTTTCCTCCATGAAGGACCGTGTCGAGATGTGAACCCGCGAGCACCGCTGGAGCCTTCGGATTGGCTCCGTTGAGCCTGCCGAAGATATTGCCAATACGGTCGATGTGAATCTGTAGGCCGATCTGTCGCATCTGGTGAATAAGAAACTGACGGCTGCGCAATTCCTTGATCGAAAAGACCAGTCGCGTCACTGAACCATGGTCGCCGATACCGATTCGAGATACGGCATTGAGGTCTCGCAACAGCCGGCGTTTGTTGATGGCGACGTGACAGCCGCTCGATTTGACGGTCGATCTCCGGGGCGATTTCATGGCGCGTATATTAGCAGCTTCAGCCCGAGTAAAAAAACGGCACATCCCTCAAACATCAAGTTGGAAAGACGGGATGGCTATGTTATAGCGTCGCTAGTTCAGCCGCTGAAAGGTGTTTTATGAGCGAAGTTTCAAGAAGAGTTGCGGAAATGCTTCTGTTGACGCAATCTATTCAGGTCTATAAGGATAAACCCTTTGTATTCGTCTCCGGACGGATTTCGCCGGTGTACATCGATTGCCGCAAGCTGTTATCGTTTCCCACCGAGCGTGAGTACATCGTCACAGCCCTCGCCAAAATGGTTGAGACTGATATCGGCGTGGATAAAATAGACGTAGTTGCGGGCGGGGAGACAGCGGGTATTCCCTATGCTTCGTTTGTTGCCCATCTCGTCAAAAAACCAATGATCTATATCCGGAAGCAACCGAAGGGCTATGGCGGCACCAAACAGATCGAGGGCATTCTCTATCCCCGCAAGAGGGTCCTGCTGGTCGAGGACTTGATCACCGACGGCTTGAGCAAGCTGCGCTTCAATATCGGTATCCGAGGCGCCGGGGCGAAGATGACGCATTGCCTGTGCGTTTTTGACTATGCTTCGGACCGGCTCAACCAGCACGAAGGCAAAGAGAACCTCGCCAAGAATGACATTGCTCTGCACGTGCTATCCAATTGGGACGACGTGCTGGATACGGGATTGGGGAAGAGTTATTTCAGTGAGGAATCCAGCAACCAGATTGTCGATTTTCTAAATGATCCAGAAAATTGGGGTCGCAAGATGGGCTTTGTATGATCATGACGTGCTTACGTCCTCCTCTTCGCGACTTATAAGCATCATGAAGTTACTCGTTCGTAACCCGCTCATCGTTACCATGAATGAGGATGACAAGGTCGTCGAGAACGGCGCTCTGGTCATCGATGCCAATCGCCTCACGTATGTGGGGCCCGCGCAGGAGACGCCGTCGGGACCGTTCGATCGAATTATTGAAGCCGCAGGTATGATCGCCATGCCCGGCATGATCAATTCTCATTGTCACTCGCCGGCCAATTTAGTTCGCGGCATGATGCCGAGTAAGCCGCTCGAAATTTGGCGTGCTTACTACCGAGCTTCGCTCAGAGACATGCGCGAGGAGGATTTTTACGCCAGCGCGATGTTTGGCGGCCTCGAGATGCTCAAGACCGGGACAACCACGGTGCTCGATCACTTTTTCGGCAACCAAACATGCCGTTTTATGGGGGCCGGGGCTGCTGTTCAAGCCATGCGCGATCTGGGTCTGCGCCATGTGGTGGCATTGACGCTGTCAGACAAGAACTATGAAGAAACGATTCCGCTGGGCGATTCGGGCGCGGATCTAAACGATGAAATCAAACGCATGAGCCAGAGCGAAGCCAAGGCCACACAAGCATGGCTGGACGACTGCGAAGCTTTTATCGAGGCTTTTCACGCTCCGGAAAAACTGACTACTGCCTGTCCGGGCCCGTCGGCTGTCCAGCGGTGCAGCGACGAGCTGCTGGGGAAATCCGCTGAAATGGCGCGGCGCAGAAGTCTGCCCCTGCACATCCATCTTGCCGAAACCAAGGCGCAGCAGGTGATGGGACGCCGGCTTTACAGCAGGTCACTGCTAGCGCACTTGGATTCGCTGGGCGTGTTGGCCACGAACCTTTCACTGGCGCACTCCATCTGGATCGAAGACGGCGATATCGAGTTATTCGCCAGCCGTGGCGTCACCGCAGTGCATAATCCGGCCAGCAACTTGCGCATTGGCAGCGGCCTGGCGCCGGTCAAGGAGTATTTGGGATCGGGTGTTTATGTGGCTCTTGGAACGGACGGCGCTGCTTCCAACGATGGGCAAAACATGTTCGATGCGCTCCGGCTCGCCGGTTTGATTCACAATCAGGCAGGAACCGACTTCAACCGATGGCCGTCGCCGGCGCAGGCGCTTCAAATGGCCACCCGCCACGGCGCACGGGCTTTAGGTCTGGACGCGGGCGTGCTCGCGCCCGGAAAGCTTGCCGATCTGACTTTATTGCGCCGCGATACACCGGCTTTCACGCCGCTCAACGATGTCATGAGCCAGTTGGTTTTTTGCGAGAACGGCAGTTCGGTGGATACCGTCATTGTCAACGGCGAGATAGTCCTCGAGTCCGGTCGTCTAACCCTTTTCGACGAAAAAGAAGTTCTGAACCTGGCATTAAAGGCTCGACAACGGCTCGACCCATCGATTCAAAGGGAGCTGGCTGCCGCAAAGTCGATAGAGCCGGCATTAGCGGAGATGTACTTTCGGGTCTTCGGCAAAAGCAATTAGCCAAGACTGTTACTGGTCACTCGCTTTTGGTGGGAAAGCCGAATTCTTGCTCGGATAGATGATCACTTGGCGCAAAGATCGCAAAGCACGCGACGGAAAGGAGACGTATCCGGAGCGAGCAACAGAACTCTGTGGGGTGCGGCCTGATCGGCGACGTGGCAGGAGGTATCGAAATCCAGTTAATTGTAGCTCTGCCGAATTCTTGCGCAACTTACTCATGCGCCAGCGGCTGCATGTCTGTTTCGACAAATTCGATGGCGCTGATGTGACCGCGCGCGCTATTTTTTCGGAATCAGGACCTCTTTGATCTTAGCGACGTTAGCGGCATCCATTTGGAACAGTTTGTTGACGATGCCATCCACTTGGCCGCCGGAAAGTGCGTTGATTTCCAATTTGGACTTTTTCATCTCAGCCAGGAACTCGGTGTCTTTCATAGTGGCATCGAACGCGCTGCGTAACGTGTTCACCCGCTCCTTGGGTGTTCCCGGTGGAAGAGCATAGGCGCGCAGGATGGCGGACGGAGCGTGCACACCGGACTCGATCAGCACTCTGGCTTCCGGCGTCTTGGCATAATCGATGGCGTTCGGAACATTGGGAATATCGGCAGCCTTTTGCGCGTTGACTTGTATGATCGGCTTTACCAGACCAGACTCCAATCCCTTGCCCCACGTGGTGCGGATGGAGGCCCAAGTCCAACAGCCGCCATCGACTTCGCCGGCTTCGGCCGCAAGACGAATGTTTGAAGTTCCCTTGAACCCCTCGATCAGCTGAATAGGCAATCCCAGTGCCGCCTGCAAGACCCGCGGCACGTCGGAATCGTTGGCGCCGGGCGCTTCGCCGCCGAGCTTGACCGGTTTTTTTGCAGCAAACCAGTCATCCAGGGAGTTTATACCGCTCGCTTTTGTGATGGCGCAAACGGTTTCATCCTGCACCGGCGCGCCTAACCATTCGAACTTTCGCCCGTCGAACTCTATTCCTTTATCGCCCATGATCTGCTGCAAGACCAGGGAGCCGATGAAGTTACCGATAATCAGCCCATCAGGCTGTTGTTTATAGAGGTAGTTGGCGGCGATGCGGCTGCCGGCTCCTCCCATATTGTCGACGATGATCGTCGGATTGCCGGGAAGGTGCCGGCTCATGTGGCGTGCAATGGCGCGCGCATAGGCGTCGAAGCCGCCGCCGGCCGCAAAGCCGACAATGATACGAACGGTTTTACCTTGATAGAACTGCTCTGGCGCGGCGGCTGTTGCCGTAGTGGAAGCGCCAATCAGGAGAAGCGACAAAATCAAAGCACCAAGTCCAGCCATACAGTCCTCCATCAAGGGAAAGCGAACGGTTAGACGTCTTTTAATCGATTGGTTAGGCCTAGCGCAAGTTCCCCGTGTGACCCAGCGAGTAACGGCCAGGCTGCGGCCATACGGTAAGGCCGTGCGGTTCTGTTTTCACGGGAATGATCTTGACGCCGCCGCTAGTAGTGTCGAAGCTGTAGACTGCGTTATCGTAGCGACCTGAGAGCCACAGGGTGTTGCCATCCACGCTAAGATTGCCCATGTCGGGACTGCCACCACCGGGAATAGGCCATGTTGTGGTAACTCTACGGGTTGCAAAATCGATGACGCTGACGCTGCCCTTTCCTTTGGGGGGACCGTATACGCGTGCGACACCGCGATTTGCAACATAGAGCTGTTTGCCGTCGCGGCTGGGATAGAGGCCGTGCGCACCCAGACCGGTTTTGATATGGCCGATCTCAATGAATTTGTCAGCGTCCACTACAAAGACGCCTTCGGCTTTCATATCGGCGATGTAAAAGGCCCTGCCGTCCGGTGCGATCCGAATGTCCTGCGGCATGCCTCCTTTAGAAAGTTTCAAGTAGCTGACCACTTTTCTCTCTATGAGGTCGATCTTGACGAGGCTGCCGGCGTACTCGCAGGTAAAGAAGCCGTAACGGCCATCGATGGAGAAGTCGGCATGGTTGATGCCGGCGCAGTTGGGCGTATCGATGGAATACTTCATCGCCATGGTATGAGGGTCGCGAAAGTCAAGCCGCTTGCGCGCTTCCGCAACGATGATGGCGGCGCTGCCGTCGGGGGTGAAGTACATGTTGTAGGGATCGTCCACCGGGATTGTTTTCCCAGCCTTGCCGGTAACCGGGTCTATGGGTGTGACGCTGCCGTCGCTTCGCCCCTCTGCGTTGTTGTTAACCCAGAGGGTCTTCAGGTCCCAGGACGGGACGACATGCTGGGGGTGAACGCCGACGCGAAACTTCTTGATAACTTTCCCGGTCGCGGGATCGATGACCCAGACATCGTTGGAACTGCGGTTGGGCACGTAAATTCGCGAGAGATGATTGGCTACCGTGGCGCTGAGCTTGTCGCGTGCCGTTTCGCTATAAAGATTATCGGGATTGATGACCGGCGGCATTCCGGGCACGGTTTGAACGACCCGTCGGACTCCGTCGGGCGGCGATTCGGCGGCGGCCGCGTGCAGGGAAGAGTGGTTAACAAACAGCGCTAACGCGAGCGCCAGCAGGCCGTAAAAACGTTTCGTTGGCAGCGCGATCACGTTCACCTCCGGCGTTTGCGAGTCAACCAGCGAGAACGGAATGCTCTCGCCGCTCGGAACGACCGCATACTAGTCGAAAAGCAAATGGATTACGAATCGGCACTCAAGCGGCGTTTTTTTTGTTCTTTTTCTGAAGGGCCCAGTAGACATTCTCAGGCTTGAGCGGCAGATCATAGACCCGAACTCCCAAAGCATCGGCCACGGCGTTGCCAATAGCGGCCGGCGTGGGTGCGAGCCCCGGCTCGCCCAATCCTTTAGCGCCATAGGGACCTTCGGGCTCGGCGCACTCGACGATGATCGAAATCAGCTCCGGAGTGTCCAGGGATGTGACCAGATGGTAGTCGAGGAAAGAGGGGTTGCGCACCTTGCCGCTCTCATCGATGACCATTTCCTCATGCAGCGCCGAGCCAATGCCCATGACCACGCCACCCTCGATTTGCGCCACACAATTGAGCGGATTGATGGCTTTGCCGACGTCGTGCGCGGCGGACATGCGCAGTATTCTCACCCGGCCGCTTTCTTCGTCAACTTCTACTTCGGCAGCCTGTGTGGCGTACATGTAAAACGCCGAGGCATGATCGCTATGGCCGGTTTCCAAATCAAGGTCCTTGCCGATCTCGTAGGTGTAAGAGCCGTCGCCGCGCACCACGCCTTCGGGGCCGAATTTGCGCCGCACCACTTCGCCCAGAGTCAACGCCATTTGCGGGTGGTCCTTGAGAAAGATCTTGCCGTCGACGCAGTCTAAATCCTCTGTTTTGGCTTCCAGCATAGGGCTGGCGGCCTCCATGATCTGTTCGCGCGCATGGATTGAGGCGCGGCGCACCGCGTTGCCCATGTGATAGGTGCTGCGGCTCGATGTCGTCGAAGCGTCATAGGGAATAACGTCGGTGTCAAGCGGATGCATGTGAACTTTTTCCATCGGCACCTTGAGCTCTTCCGCGGCCACTTGGGAAAGAATGGTGTTGCAGCCCTGGCCGATCTCCACTGTACCGGCCAGAACGGTGACTTCGCCTCGGGTGTTGACCATTACGCCCGCCGCCGATGTGGTCGGGCTTCGCGTCGGCTTCTGTATGCAGGCGAAGCCCTTGCCGGTTTTGACGCCGGCTCTGCTTTGCTGCGGCTTTTTCCCCCACTCGATGGCCTCCGTAGCCTTGGTCAGAGTTTCTTTCAAACCGACGGCGTGCAGCTTTTCGCCCCAGTAGGAAGTGTCCCCTTCGACGAAAATGTTCTTCATGCGGATGTCCACGGCATCCATGCCGAGACGTTTGGCAATCTCATCCATCTGTTGCTCGCCGGCCCAGGCGCCCTGGGGAATGCCGTAACCGCGATAAGACCCTGCCACCGGTTTATTGGTGTAGACAGCATAGCCATCCACTTTGACATGAGGAATTCGATAGGGACCGGGCGCCGGCAGGCTCCCGCGGATACACACCGTCGGGCTCTTTTCGGCGTACGCGCCGGCGCCCCAGTAGATCGTCATCTCGCGCGCTTTCAACGTGCCGTCTTTTTTTACCCCGGTCTTGCAGTAAACCACCGCTTCATGACGGGTAAGTGTGGAGATAAACGTTTCTTCGCGATTGAATTTCACGCGCACGGGCCTGCCGCCGGTATGAAACGCCAGTGCGACGGCGATGGGCTCCACTTTCAAGCCGCCCTTGGATCCAAAGCCGCCGCCCTGCAGCGGGTTGATAAGGCGGATTTTCTCCTTGGGCATGCCCAGTGCTTCGGTGATTTCATGAAGGGCTCGAAACGGCGCATCATTGGCGACCCAGATGGTTAGACGGCCACTCTCTTTGTCGAATTGCGCGTGGGCCGAATGGGGCTCCATGGCGGCATGCTGGATCATCGGGACGAAATATCTTTCTTCCACAACGAGATCGGATTCTTCAAAGCCCTGCGCTATGTCACCGGTGCGAAGCTTGAAATGCTCCGCGATATTGGGATGCCCCCCTGGGACGACAAATTCGGCCTTGCGGTAGCTGGCAAAATCCTCGTGAATGGCTACCGCGCCAGGCTTGCAAGCCTCTTCGGGATCGACGTATACCGGCAGATCCTCGTATTCCACTTCAATTAATTTGACGGCCGACTGCGCCGTGTCTTCGTCCTCGGCCGCTACTGCCGCCACCGGCTCGCCTATGTAGCGAACCTTGCCTTGCGCCAGAAACGGTTTGTCCTTGATGCTTTCGCCGTGGGTCCATGGCGCATCCTCGCCGGTGACAACGGCGACGACACCGGGAAGACTTCTGGCTTTTTCGGTGTTGATCTTCTTGATTCTGGCGTGTGCCTTGGGGCTGAACAGCGTTTTGCCATAAAGCATATTGGCCAACACCAAATCGTATCCATAAACTGCTTCCCCGGTGACTTTCTCGTTGGCGTCCACGCGGGTAACCGGTTTGCCAACCACCTTAAGCTCGGCCATCGCTAGTCTCCTCAGAATTACCGTTCAAGTCGTTCGAGATATTCAACGCCCGGAGCCTTCTCGATTAAGCGACTGAACAGTGTGAATCTATTGATCGTTCTTGTTCCTTATCATCGTTGCCGCGTCCTGGACGGCTTGAATGATCTTGGCATAGCCGGTGCATCGACAAAGATTGCCGGACAGCGCAAAGCGGATGTCGTCTTCCGAAGGATTGGGGTTTTCATCCAGCAGCGCCTTGGACATCATGAGCATTCCGGGAGTGCAATAACCGCATTGCGCTCCGCCGTCCTGCACGAAGGCGCTTTGAATCGGATGCAGCGCCGCCCCGATTTTCAGCCCTTCGACCGTAGTGACTTCGGCTCCGTCAAGCTCTCCCGATAAGATAAGACAGGAATTCACCGGATTGCCGTCCAGATATACAGTGCAGGCGCCGCAATCGCCGGTGCCGCAACCTTCCTTTGTTCCGGTAAGGCCGATTTCGTCGCGCAGCAAGTCGAGCAGCAGCCGATGAGTGGGAACCTCCATCGAAATGCTCTTGCCGTTGAGAGTGAACTGAATTTTCTTGTTCATGACTACCTCTAACGAAATGCGGATTGGCGCGTTGGGGTTTGGTAAGGGATGTCGATCTCCTGTGCGCTATCCCGCGTTTCTAATATCTTCGATCACGCCGTTCGATCCAGGACTTGGCCGGACCGGCAGGGGCATTGAGCAGGGCCCGTTTGGTCATGGCTCCGACCATGGCCCGGCGGTAATCCGCCGATGAGCGTACGTCGCTGATCGGTTTGGCTTCTTCGGCGGCGATGGCGCCTACGTTTGCGGCGAGCTCGGCGGAGAGAATCTGACCTTCCAGCGCGGCTTCCGCTTTCTTTGCGCGGATCGGCGTCGGCGCCACCGCGCCGAGAACGATCCGAACGTCTGCGCATTTTTTATCGTTCAAGCTATAAACCACGGCCACGCCGACATATGCCAAGTCCATCATTTCGCGCGGCGAAAACTTGATGTAGTCGCCAACCAGACGCGGGCTGGTCGGCGGAATCGTTATTTCGGTGAGTATCTCATCGGGGCTCAGCGCATTGCGGCCCGGACCGAGAAAAAATTCCTCCAGCGCAACCGTGCGCTCGCCGCCGGCGCCGGCGACTTTCGCAATTGCTTGAAGCGCGATCAGGCTCGGCGCCACATCCGCCGACGGCGTGGCATTGGACATGTTGCCGCCGACCGTGGCGCGATTGCGAATCTGGATGGAACCTACTTCCGCCGCGCTTTGGCATAGAAAAGGGTACTTCTCGCGCAGAAGCTTGGAAGTTTCGATCTCGCGCATAGTTGTCAATGCGCCGATGGTGATGCTGCCATCGCTGTTTTTTCGAATGCCCGAAAGGCCAGGGAGCCGTTTGAGATCGACGATGTACTCGGGGGTCAACCCCTTTTCCTTCATGGCGATGACCAGGTCGGTACCTCCGGCAAGAAAACGGCCCCCGGGACCTTTCTCTTTCAGAAGTCGACTTGCCTCCTGAAGCGTGGTCGGCTGGTACATTTCAAATGGTTCGGTGCGTTTCATGAAACTGTTCCTTCACAGAGCGGAAAGACGGCCAGCGGCGAAGCTTCAGTCGATCTCCTGTTGTCGGTCTTTCTTTGACAGGCTTCAACCGGCAACTGGAGTCGAGAGGTGCCTGCCGCTGGGCCTTTCCGCCTGCGAGTAGTTAAGGCGAAGAACTCTAGATCAGCGGCTTGAGCATGCGACCGATGGGTTTGCCGCAGGGCTCGCCATCGCGCATTTGCACATGACCGCGCACAACCGTGCCCACAGGCATGCCTTTGACCTTCCAACCGTGCCATGGCGAAGGCTTATTCTTGCTGTGCAGCTTATTGACGTCGATGGTGCCTTCTTTGTCCATGTCGATGATCGTAATATCGCCATCCGAGCCGAGCCTGATCGCGCCCTTCTTGGGATACACCTGCCAGACCCTGGCCGGGTTTTCGCAGGCTACCTTGACGTACTGGTTTAGGGTCAAACGGCCTTTATTTACTTCAGTTAAAATCAGCGGCACGCCGGTTTCAACCCCGCAGAAGCCAGAGATGCAGTCCCAAATCGCGGGCTTGGTGAGTTTACCGTAAATATCGGAGCCTTTTTCATCCAGGGTGTGCGGCGAGTGATCCGTGGCCAGAGTATCGACGAAACCCTCCCGCAAGCCCTGCCAGAGAACTTCGCCGTGGTCCTTGGTGCGGACCGGCGGATTCATCTTCAATAGAGAGCCGACCTTGTCCATGTCGTTGGGCTCGCGCAGAAGATAGTGCGGCCCGGTTTCAGCGGTGATTCGCAGCCCGCGCGCCTTGGCGTCACGCACCATGTAAGCCGCCTGTTTAGAGCTCATGTGGAAGACGTGGAGCTTGGTGCCGAACATCTCGGCGAAAAAGATCGCATGGTGCACCGATTCCGCTTCGCAAATGTCCGGGCGCGAGGCCTCCCAGTAACGAGCGTCGTTCTTGCCTTCGGTCTTAAGTTTGTTGGTGCAGTAAGCCATGATTTGCCGGTTTTCCGCATGAATGCCTAACGGCAGCTTCGATTGCGCGATGAAATCAAACGCCTCCATGCACATCCCGTCGTCGGGAAAGGGGAGATTGCCGATGGTTTCGCCGAAGAAGATCTTGAAACCAATCGCGCCGGCTCCGGCCATGGGCAGGATGTCCTTGGTGTTGGTTTGCACGACGACGCCGGTGACGCCGAAGTCGACCAGTGACTTGGCCTCGCCCAGCTGTTGCTTGATTTTGACTTGCTCGGCGTCGGCCGTCGGCGGAACTGTGTTTGGCATATCGACGATGGACGTGATGCCGCCGCAAACCGCCGCCGTGGACCCGGTCGTAAAGTCTTCTTTGTGGGTCATTCCGGGCTCCCTGAAGTGGACGTGGCCATCGATGATGCCTGGAAGTATATGTTTGCCTTTGGCGTCTATCTCTTCTTTACCCTGCGGTAACACGTCGTTGGTGCCAATGGCGACGATCTTCTCGTTACTGATAGCGACTCCGCCCTCGAAGATTTCGTCCGGGGTTACGACCCAACCATTCTTGATAACTAAATCTGCAGCCATTTTTCTTCCTTTCTTTTGGTGGTTTGTTTCTTTTGCTTTACGAATCGTTGGCGGTGATGCGCAGTTCGCGAATGGCCTGCCGCTGCTTTAAATCAGCGATCACGTTCTCTTTGCCCCTGCGAATATGCGTGCGCACGATGTCGACCGCTTCGCGGGCGGCCCGCCGCTCCATGGCCTCCAACAATTCAAGGTGCTCCTGGTGGGCGCTGACTCCTCGGGCGGCGTCATACAAGCCGTCAGTCCGCCGCTTCAGAACAATGCGCTCGAAAACGTGGCTCAAGGCTTTTTTAAGCGTGTCATTGCCGGCCAGTCTGGCAATTTCCATGTGCACCTCTTGATCGTACATAAGACGTTCTCTGGTGAAGCGATTGCGCACATCGTGACCGTAAGTTCCTATCTTCTCGCGCAGCTGGATCAGCGTTGCATCGGTGAGATTTTCAACGGCTTTCTCCACTGCGAATGCTTCCAGAGCTTCGCGCAACTCATAGAGCTCTTCGGCCTCTTGCATTCTAATTTCTTTGCAGGTAAAACCCCGGTTCGGCAGAAAGGCGACGTATCCTTCCTGCACAAGTCGGGTTAACGCTTCGCGAACGGGAGTCCTGCTTACGCCGAGACGTTCACTGAGTTCCTGATGATGTAATTTCTGTCCCGGCATGATTTCGTTGCACAAGATAAGATTCTTTATTTGGTTGTAAACGCGAGCCGAAAGATTTTCAGTGACTCGCGCTTTGATGGTTTTCGATCGGTCGAGCGGATAATTCATGGTATTTAAGTTTGCATAAAATATTTTATGCAATTGGTTTGCGGAAGCTATCGAATCCCCCGGCCATTGTCAATCAAGGTGATTATGCTTGAAAAAAGATTTGATTTTGTTAAATGTACGTCGTTTTAAGCATTGGATGTCAGTTGGACGAACATTTCGTGGAAGCGGAACCTAGTCTTAGTAGCTTAAGGAGGCCATGTGGCACAAACGAAACTACAGGCGGTCAACTTGCGTATGGAGTATTACCAGCCGCGCACCGGCGGGCGGCTGCTGGCGCTCGATAACGTCAACCTGCAGGTGGACGAGGGCGAGTTTGTCACCATCGTCGGTCCCAGCGGTTGCGGTAAGACCACGTTTATCAATCTCACCGACGGACTGCTCATGCCCACCGGCGGCAAGTTGCTCATCGATGGCCAGCCGGTGACGGGACCGGGAACCGATCGTGGCATGGTGTTCCAGGACTCCTGTCTGATGCCGTGGCGAACGGTTTTCAAGAACGTGATTTTCGGCTTGGAGTGCCAGGGCCTCGACAATGCTGAAGGCAAAGAGCGCGCGCAAAGCTTCATCAAGCTGGTCGGACTCGGCGGCTTCGAAGAGCACTACCCGCATGAGCTCTCGGGAGGCATGCAGCAGCGTTGCAATCTGGCGCGCGCTCTGACGGTAGATCCGCAAATCCTGATCATGGACGAACCTTTTGCCGCTCTCGATGCGCAAACCCGAGAAATCATGCAGTCGGAACTGCTGCGCATCTGGCGCGAATCAGGCAAGACCGTGCTCTTTATAACGCACCAGATCAACGAAGCCATTTACCTGGCCGATCGGGTGATCGTATTCGGCGCCCGTCCCGGCAGGGTCAAAGAAATGATCAAGATCGACATTTCGCGACCGCGGCCGCTCTCGGTAAAACGTGAGAAGAAGTTTCTGGAATACGAAGATCACCTCTGGACCTTGATTGAGGAAGAAGTCAAAAAGACCATGGTTCAGGACCAGGTTGTTCATAATATCGACGCCTAACCTCGATCTTCAGGAGCCCCGGTGTGCGCCGTTTAAATTCCCAGGTCCTCATTCTGATCGGCGCTATCCTCTTTGTTCTGTATTTGGCGGGAGTGCCGCTCCTTATGCTGCTTTACGGGAGCTTAAGGAGCGCACCCATCGGCGAACCGGGCGCGACCTACACGATTCAGAATTACGTCAGGGCCTACGTCGACAAGGAATTTTACCTCCTTTTTCTTAACTCGCTCTATTTTGCTATCGGCACCTGCGCGCTGACCTGTTTGATCGGCACGTTTTTGGCTTGGGTCAGCGAGCGGACCAATACGCCTTTCAAAAAACTTTTCGTCGTCATGGCGCTGATCCCGTTTATCATTCCGGGAATTCTCAGCACCATCTCGTGGATTCTTCTGCTCAGCCCAAAAATCGGCTTGATCAATCTGACGGTCAAGAATCTCCTGGGATTGGAGTCGGCGCCGTTCAACATCTATTCCATGTGGGGAATGATCTGGGCGGAAGCGATTCACGATTATCCTCTGGTGTTTCTCCTCATGTCCGCAGCCTTCCGTAACATGGACACATCTCTCGAGGAGGCCGCGCTGACCGCCGGCTCGAGCACCTGGACCACCTTCAAGCGCATCACCCTGCCGCTGATGCGGCCCGCCTTGTTCAGCGTTTTGCTGATCGTATTCATTCGCGGTATCGAGGCTTTCGAAGTGCCGGCGCTGATCGGAGTGCCGGCAAAGATCTCCGTGTTCACGACGAAGATTTTCCTTGCCATCCATCAATTCCCGTCGGATTTCGGCCTGGCGGGCTCCTATGCGGTGACGCTCTTGGTGATCAGCACGGCGGGAGTCTTGATCTACGGCAGAATTACTCGGCGGGAAGAGCGTTACGCCACCGTGACAGGCAAGGGCTATCGGCCCCGGGTTATCGATTTGGGTAAATGGAAATATCTCACCTGCGCGCTGTCTTTCCTGATTTTCTTTCTCGCCGTCGTGCTGCCGGTCTTCGTTCTGCTGTGGTCCTCGTTCATTCCCTATTACGGCATCCCATCGCGCGAGCTCATGTCCAAAATGACTTGGGCCAATTACCAGTACATACTCAATTACCCGCTGGCCCTCACGGCATTCAAGAATAGTTTTTATCTATCCGTTGGTTCGGCGACTCTGGTCATGCTGCTGACCTCGGTGATCGCCTGGGTAACGGTTAAAACCAAGCTTCCGGGCCGCGCATTGCTGGATAATATGACCTTCATTCCCATCGCCATGCCAGGCATCGTCCTGGGAGTGAGCTTGATTTGGGTTTATCTCACCTTGCCGATTCCCATCTATGGAACCCTATGGGTCTTGCTGCTCGCCTACATCACCAAGTTCATGCCCTATGGCATCCGCGCTGCGTCCGCTTCCATGATTCAAATCAACAAGGAGCTCGAAGAAGCATCGCTCACTGCAGGCGGCACCTGGTTGCAGACTTTCAGAAAAATCATTTTGCCGCTACTGATGCCGGGCTTTACCGCGGGCTGGATTTACATCAGCATCATTGCACTGCGTGAGCTTTCCACATCGATTCTGCTCTACTCCTACAACAGCACGGTGCTCTCGATTATGGCGTTTGACTTGTGGGAAGGCGGGCAATACACCTACGTCTGTGCCTTGGGGGTCATGATGGTGCTCTTGCTTCTTGCAATGGCGTTTGTCGCGCGTAAGCTGGGAGCCAAGATAGGTATCGCCCAGTAAGTGTGCAATCCAATTGGGGAGGAGAAATGGCAGACAACAAAGACATGGTTCAGATCGAGTCATTGGAAAAGTATTTCGGCGAGGACAAAGAGCGCGTCCACGTCCTCAAGGGCGTATCGCTCGATATACCCGAAGGGTCGCTTTATACCTTTCTGGGCCCCAGCGGTTGCGGCAAGACTACCACGCTGCGTTGTGTCGCCGGTCTTGAACGGCCGGACGGCGGAAAGATCAGCATTGGCGGTCAGACAGTCTTCGCCTCGGGTGAACGCGTTTACGTTCCGACCAACAAACGTCCCATTGGTATGGTGTTTCAATCATATGCGATCTGGCCTCACATGACCGTCGCGGAAAATGTCGCTTACCCTCTGACTATTCACCGCCGGCCGAAGGCGGAAATCAGACGAAGGGTGGTGGATGTTCTGAAGGTCGTCGGTCTTGACGGTTTGGAAGACCGGCCGGCGCCGAAACTCTCCGGCGGCCAGCAGCAGCGTGTCGCCTTCGCGCGGGCGCTGATCAATGAGCCCAAGGTCATGCTGCTCGACGAACCGCTGAGCAACCTGGACGCCAAGCTGCGCGTGCAGATGCGCTCGGAAATCAAATCGCTGCAGAGGCGGACTAGTATAACGACGATCTTTGTCACGCATGATCAAGCCGAAGCGCTGGCGATCTCGGACCAGATCGCCGTCATGCATGGCGGAGTTCTCATCGAAGTCGGATCACCGCACCAGCTCTACACGCGGCCGAAACGACGATTTACCGCCACGTTTCTGGGTCTCACCAACCTCATCAATGGCAAAGTGCTCGATGTCGATGGCGATGGTAGGCCGGGCAAGATGGAAACCAACAAAGGCATTTTGAGCTTTATTCCGGCGCCAGGGCTGAAGAAAGACCAGCCGGCGGTGATCTCGATTCGGCCTGAAAATATTCCCGTGCACAAGGAAAAACCCCAGGGTTTGGAAAACGTTCTTGAGGGCACGGTGACGGAGGCCGTTTTCATGGGCGACGCCTATCAATGCAAGATCGCCGTCGGCGATGACGTTCTGGCCGTTCATACTCACCCGTTCCATTCCTTTAATCCGGGCGATAAAGTGTTTCTCCACCTGGATCCCACGAGTTGCAACGGATTACCCGCGGATGATACGGAGGGTGTTGATGAAACGACGTTGGAGGAATAGAATCAGGAATCGCTTGAAGCGAAAGGAGACTGACTCATGACAGCACTCGAGGCTAGAAAATTAGCCGAAGATGAAATGAAAGCCGGCAAAACACCGAAGTACACGGATCTACGCGACTGGCTTGAAATTGTCGACAGCATCGGCGAGTTGAAGAAGATCGACGGCGCCGATTGGAATCTTGAAATGGGCACGCTCGCGGAACTTCTTTCGCGCGAGACTAAGAGCGGCTCCGTTCCTGCGGTTCTTTTCGATAATGTTCCAGGCTATCCCAAAGGATTTCGAACTCTGTTCGCCCAGAACGCGTCATTTAAACGCATGGCGCTCAACCTGGGCTTGCCCATGGAACTATCGAACCTTGATCTAGTCCGCGCGTTCAGACAGAAACTGGTCACCCACGAACCGATCAAGCACAAGGTCGTTACCAAAGGGCCGATTCTCGAAAACGTGGATTCCGGCGACAAGGTGAACCTGCTCAAGTTTCCGGTGCCGTTCATGCACGAGCTTGACGGCGGCCGGTTCATCGGCACGGCTTGTCTGGTCACCACGCGCGACCCCGATGAAGGCTGGGTCAATTTCGGCGCTTATCGCGGCATGGTGCATGACGAGAAGAGCATGGGGCTTTATATTTCGCCCGGCAAGCATGGGAGCATCCAGCGCGCCAAGTATTTCGAGCGCGGCAAGCCTTGCCCTGTCGTTATTTCCGTCGGACAGGACCCGGTTCTCTTCATGGTCTCGGGGAACGAGATCGATTACGGAGTCAGCGAATTCGACTACGCCGGCGGACTAAAGGGCGCGCCCATTGAGATCATCGAGGGCAAAGCCACCGGATTGCCGTTTGCCGCCACCGCGGAAATCGTTATCGAAGGATGGATGGACCCGACGGATCGAAAAACCGAAGGGCCGTTCGGCGAATGGACCGGTTACTATGCCAGCTCGAGCCGCCCGGAGCCGGTGGTGCGGGTGGAGAACATCTACTACCGCAACGATCCCATTCTATGCTGCGCCCGTCCTGGCAGGCCGCCGTCTGATTATTCGATCGCCAAATGCATGGTCAAGGCGGCCTTGATCTGGGAGCAGGTTGAGAAATGCGGCGTGCCTGACGTCAAAGGCGTGTGGTGTCACGAAGCCGGCGGCGGCCGTTTGTTCAATATCATCTCAATCAAACAGCGCTATCCGGGTCACGCCCGTCAGGCGATGCTAGCCGCGTCTCAAGTTCATGCCGGAGCTTATCTTGGCCGCTACGTCATCGTCGTCGATGACGACATCGACCCGACCAATACGTTCGATGTGCTGTGGGCATTGGCCAGCCGTTCCGATCCGGTCGAGTCCATCGAGATCCTGCGTCGCTGCTGGAGCGGCCCTCTCGATCCGCGCATTCACCCTAGCAAAAAGGGTTTTAACTCGCGCGCCGTCATCGACGCCTGCCGCCCGTTCGAATGGATGAAGGAGTTCCCGCCGGTTGCCGAATCGTCGCCCGAGTTGCGCGAGAAGATCTACAACAAATGGAAGAAAGTTATCGAAGGCTGAAACAATCGTAAGAATCGGTAAAAGGGCGGCTGCATCGAGTAGCCGCCCTTTTTTTTGAGCAAAGCCTGTGGAGATATACAGAACAAGGAGTCGAAAATGAAATTAGCCGGCCAAGTCGCCATCGTGGTGGGCAGTGCCCGCGGAATCGGCGAGGCGATTGCGCACATGTTTTCCCAAGAAGGCGCCATGATCGTGCTGGTGGACCTGGAAAGAATGAAGCCCCAGCTCGACGGCGTCGCCGACGCGATCAATAGGCAAGGTGGAAAGGCCGTGGCTATCACCGCCGACTGCAGCGACGATCGCCAGGTTAACGAGCTTGTCGACGAAATCGTTAGGCGGTTCGGCAAGATCGACGTGCTGGTGAACAGCGCCGGCTTCCGCGGCCCGCTGGTTCCGGTGCACGAAATCAGCGACAAGGAATGGGACGACGTCCTTTTGTACAACCTCAAGCTGGTGTTTCTCTGCTGCCGCGCCGTTTTGAAACAGATGATAAAACAGAAAAGCGGCAGCATCGTCAGTATTTCCGGCACTGCCGGCAGAGAAGGCATGGCGCTGCGCGGCTCGTTATGCGCGGCCAAGTGGGGCCTCGTGGGTCTGACTCAAACCATCGCAAAAGAAGCGGGTCCCTATGGAATTCGCGCCAATGTGATCTGTCCCGGCGGTATGGACGAGCCGGATCTCCGAGAGATGTACGCGGAGAGAGCTAAAGGACTGGGCATGGAGTTTTCCCAGCTGGAAAGACAAGTACTGGAACTCACGCCCTTACGAAAATACGCCAGGCACGACGAAGTCGCTAAAGCCGCGCTCTTTCTCGCCTCGAGCGACTCGTCGCACACAACAGGGGAATCGCTCAATGTGTCGGGTGGCCGTTTGATGAGTTGACCACAGGCATGTACGAAGCTGACGCGACGGGATGTCGCGTCAGGCGATGGGTGCAATAATGTCCAGCACAG
>CAYZXN010000102.1:0-34174 GCA_964482425.1 uncultured Syntrophobacteraceae bacterium
GCAGAACGGCTCCCAGGCATTGGATGGTTGCCAGGATGACCGGGATCATCAGAGGGAAAAGCACGAGAGGCAGCAGAAGTTCGCGGGCTCGAGCACGCAAGGTGACCGCAGCCAAAATTGTTCCCAGCACGCAGAAACCAATGGTCCCCAGTAGGGTGATGGCCAAAATCTGCGGCAGCAAATTCCATGAGTCAAGATTGAATAAAATCCAGAACAGCGGGATGACGACAATCTCCACCAGCAGCATCAGGATCAGATTCAAAGACATCTTGGCGAGAAAAAGCGCGCCGCGGTCCAGCGGCGAAAGGAGCAGCGCTTCCAGGCATTGATTATCCCTCTCCGCCTGAAACAGCTGCGCCAGCCCCAGAGTTCCGGTGAACAGAAAGGCCAGCCACAACAGGCCGGGAGCCATATCGGCAACTCGGTCAGGCGGTAAATCGAATGCGAAGTGAAAGACGAACAGCAGCAAGGTGCCGAAAAAAAACATCGTCAGCAGACTTTCACGCCGCCGCAACTCCAGTACCAGATCCTTCCAAAGCAGCAGATAGGCTTCTCTCAGGAGCTGCATAGTTCCCCGTGCGGCAGAAATTCCCCGAAAGCCTTGTCGAATTCCGGCCACGGCTCCCGGCGCGGCGCGTTGAAAGTCAATCGGCCGCGATGCAGTATCATCGCCCGATTGCAGATATTCAGCACCCTCGAAACGTGATGCGATGCCATGATGACGATGTTTCCCTTCTGGCAATGCGCCTTGAGAAAACTTTCGAGCAGATCGACACCGCTGCCATCGAGCACGCCGTAGGGTTCGTCGAGGAGCAGCAGCCCGGGCTGCAGCAGACTCCACTTGGCGATCGACAGCCGGCATTTCATGCCGCTGGAAAGTGTCGAGGCATAATCGTCGGCGCGGTCGAGGAGCTCCACGTTCCTAAGCGCTATGCCGATGGCGGCCGGGTCGTGGCTCTGTTTGTACAACGCCGTGAAAAAACGAAGATTCTCCCTCAACGTAAGGTTCTCATATATGTGGCCGCCGGGAGCCAAAAATCCGATCTGCTCCCGCAAGGCGGGATTGGCCCGCTGAAAAGGCGTGCCGTTAAGGTCGATTGTCCCGACTGTGGGAGGGATCAACCCGGCGATGAGTTTCAAAAGCGTGGTTTTTCCCGCACCGTTGGGTCCGAGCAGGGCGACGAGTTCCCCCGGCGCCAAGGCAAAGTTTATTTCCCTGAGCGCCCATAGCAGTCCGTAAGCTTTGGACAACCTCTGAATCGTAATGCGCAACAGGATACCTAAGGCCGCGAAGAAAACCGGAAGTTCATGAGAGTTGATCGACTATAGTGAGCGGCAGTCGCGGTTTCAAGGGCTCAAAATTACGGCACATGTCCTGTTGAGCAATTTTAAATTCACTCTCTGTGTGCTACATCTCGGCATGTTTCCGAAGGAGGGGGGAGTTTATGAATCCCGTCGTTACCGTTACCGGCGCATGGAACGCATTTGCCACCAAGGTCGCAACGTTCCTGCCCGATTTGATCGCGGCCATCTTCATCGTCGTTTTCGGCTGGATTCTTTGCAATATCGTCAAGCGTGTCGTCATTCGCCTTCTTCGGTTGGTGCATTTCGATACTGTTGCCGAGCGCGCGGGCATCAAGCAAATCCTTGAACGCGGCGGGATTCAGCAGTCACCCTCCGAGATTCTCGGCCTGCTGATCTTCTGGTTCCTGTTTTTGATCGTTATCGTGGCGACTTTGGAAACGCTCAATCTCAGCGGCGCCACCAATACACTCAATGCTATCTATCTTTACCTGCCCAAAATCGCCGCAGCCATCGTGATGCTGATTCTCGGACTCTACTTCGCCAACTTTCTAGAAACCGTGACGCGTACTTCCTGCGCCAACGCGGGTCTGCGTCAAGCGGCGGCCATCGGACGGGCCACCTATATCATCACGACTATTTTTATCGTCGCGGGGATTTTCGAAATCCTTGAGATCGCCTCTGAAATCGTAATCTGGGCATTCATCCTGGTTTTCGGCTCCGTGTGCCTGGCTCTGGCCCTTGCTTTCGGTCTGGGCGGCAGAGACGTTGCCGGTCGTTTCCTGGAACGATGGCTGGAGCAAAAGGACAAGGATCAGACAAATCTGATGGAGCCTTAACCGTAACAGCGCGCGGCTTCGGATATTCATTTGCCAAGAAGCTTTCCCATCCTCCTTTCAATTACGTCTCTGGGTGCCGAAACCATCTCTTTGGCGAGCGCTTCGAGATTTTCACCGCTGATCGGATCTATTTCCAGACGCCTCTTTTTCGCTTCGGCCAATAGCTCCGGATCCGTCAAAGTCCTGGCGAAAGCGTCGCGCAATATTTTGACCCTTTCGGGGGGTATGCCGGGCGTGGCGATGATCGGACGGCCGAAATCGCCAGAGGCGAGCATCAGGGTGGCTAAGCCGCGAATAGACTCAGGAGTCTTATATTCCTGCATCAGCTCTCGCACCGTTGGGACGTCGGACAATCTTGAATCACGCTGGTTGCCGGTTTGAGTAAGCACGCGGACGAATCCTGTTTTGCGCCACGTGTGAAAAGGCTCCCGGGCGAAGAAGGTCGTGACGGTAAAAGCGCGACAATGAATTTCGCCCCTTTCTACCGCCAGGTCGATATCCTGGCCTCCTTTATAACCGGTCACGATGTCGAACTTGGTGCCGATAGCGTCATTCAAAAGTTTAACCAGATAGTAGGACGGCGATCCGGTGCCGGTTGAGCCGCATTTCGGTGGGTCAGAGCTTTTGTAACCTGGTGGATATTTTTGTAAGGAGTATCCGACCGCATGTAAAGCAAATTGTTCGATCTCTCGAAGCTTCCCAGCCAGGTGAATTTCGGCCAATCAAACTGTACTTCCTTGCGTCCCAGCAGTTGGTCGAAATAGAGCGAGGGTAAAACCGAACCAAAGGTAAGGCCATCCGGTTTACCGATAGCGTAAACGTGATTGGCGGTAATCATGCTGGAGGCGCCGGGCATATTCTGAACGATGAACGCAGGATTGCCGGGAATGTACTTGCCCATATGCGCAGCCAACATGCGGGCGTAGAGATCGTAGGCATCCCCGGCCGGTAGCCCTACTACAATCCTGATGGTTTTACCCTCATAAAACTGGCCCTGAGCAAGGAGGTGAGTGGCGCCGAGAAACAACAGCCAGGTAGCGATGGCGACAATTTTCATAACGAATCCTCTTATATTTAGGTCCAAAACATTCTCGCCTGCTAAAAACTGCGCCAATCTATGCAATGCGCACGCTACCTGTCAACATGAAAATCGGTGTGGATCTTTGGATGCCGCAGCGCTTAGACATGCCGCCGAGGAGACTCGCAGAGTCGTGTAGGGCGCGATCTATGGCCCCACATTGTCAAAACTGAGTCGGGGCTACGTTTGGATAATCAGAAAATTGCGCCCGACGACAAAGCGAGCCGGAGCAGCCCTGAACGGTCGGCTCATTCCTTGACTACATCTATGCAATCAGCTAATTTCAAAAAGTTTTTAAATTTGATTACCTATGCCTAAGGGTTATGCCGGAACGTCGGATGCTCTTAGGCTTTTTTGCACACGAGGGGGCTATGGCTGAATACAAAGATGTGAAAGTTCCACAAGACGGCGCCAAGATAACGATGTCCGCATCCAAGGAGCTGCAGGTGCCGGATAATCCGATCATTCCGTTTATTGAAGGCGACGGGACCGGTCGGGATATCTGGCGCGCTTCAGTGCGGGTGTTCGATGCCGCTGTGGAGAAGGCATACCAGGGCAAGCGAAAGATCCGCTGGATGGAGGTTTATGCCGGCGAGAAGTCGTTTAAGATGTTCAACAACTGGTTGCCGGACGAAACGGTAAAGGCATTTTCCGAGTTTCTCGTCGGTATCAAGGGGCCGCTCACCACCCCTATCGGCGGCGGCATGAGCTCTTTGAACGTGGCTTTGCGCAAATTGCTTGACCTCTACGTCTGCCAGCGGCCGGTGCGCTACTTCAACGGCGTGCCTTCGCCGGTCAGGCATCCCGAACATGTCGACATGGTGGTTTTTCGCGAGAACACCGAAGATATCTACACCGGCATTGAGTTCCCCAACGGAACTGAACAGAATCAGAAATTCAAATCCTTGCTGAAAGAAGCGTTTCCCAAAGAGTACGCCAAAATCCGTTTTCCTGATACAGCGGGAATCGGCATCAAGCCGGTCTCAGTGCAGGGAACCGAGCGGCTGGTGCGCGCAGCGATCAAGTGGTCATTGTTGAATAAGCGCAAGAATGTAAACTTCGTGCATAAAGGCAATATCATGAAATATACCGAAGGCGCCTTCGCAGAGTGGGGTTATACTCTAGGCAAACGCGAATTCCGAAACGACGTGGTCACCGAACGCGAGTCATGGATTCTCGGCAACAAGGAAGCCAAGTCTTCCATCACCGTGGAAGAAAACGCCAAAGCCATCGATCCGGGCTTCGACATGATGTCTCCCAGCCAGCAAAATGATATCAAAAAGGAAGTGGAAGAGGCGCTCAAGCTTTGGCCGAGCCATGGCGACGGCAAATGGAAATCGAAGCTGATGCTCAAAGATTCCATTGCCGACGTCACCTTGCAGTTCGTCCTCATACGTCCGCGGGACTATGACGTCATCGCGACAATGAATTTAAACGGCGACTACATTTCGGATGCATTGGCGGCGCAAGTAGGAGGCATCGGTATCGCGCCCGGAGCCAATATCAACTATGACAGCGGCCATGCCGTGTTCGAAGCCACCCATGGCACCGCGCCTAAGTATGCCGATCTCGACAAGGTCAATCCGGGCTCGGTTATTCTTTCCGGCGAAATGATGCTGCGCTACATGGGCTGGACCGAAGCCGCCGATCTCATTGTCAAAGGTTTGGAAGGCGCCATCGGCAAGAAGACAGTGACCTACGATTTCGAGCGCCTGATGCAAGGGGCGAAACTGGTGAGCTGTTCAGGCTTTGGAGAGGCCATCATCGCCGATATGAATTAAGGAAAGGATAAACCGTGGCACGTAAGAAAATCGCTTTGATCGGCGCCGGTAACATCGGCGGTTCCATGGCGCACCTCTGTTTGCTCAAAGGCCTGGGCGATGTTGTCCTTTTTGATGTCGTCGAAGGGTTGCCGCAGGGAAAGGCGCTCGATCTGTCCCACGCGGGACCGATCGAAGGGTTTGACGGCAACGTCATCGGCACCAACAGTTATGAAGATATCGCCGGCGCCGACGTTTGTATTGTCACCGCCGGCATAGCCCGTAAGCCCGGCATGAGCCGTGACGATTTACTGGGGACCAACGCCAAAATTTTGAACTCGGTTGCGGACGGCATCAAGAAGCACGCTCCGGATTCATTGGTGATCGTGGTCACCAACCCGCTTGATGCCATGGTCACTCTGATGAAGCGGGCGACGGGATTTCCTAAAAATCGCGTGGTCGGCCAGTCAGGCATTCTGGACTCTTCCCGTTATCGCTCGTTCATTGCCCGGGAGCTCGATGTGTCCGTAAACAGCGTCGCCGCTATGGTTTTGGGCGGTCACGGCGACGACATGGTGCCGGTGCGCAGCAGTTGCATCGTCGGCGGCGTCCCCGTTGAAAAGCTGATCCCCGCCAAGCGCCTCGACGAAATCGAAGCCCGCGTGCGCAATGCCGGCGGCGAGGTAGTGGCATTGTTGAAGACCGGCTCGGCCTATTTCTCACCGGCATCCGCCGCCATTCGAATGACCGAAGCCTATCTCTTCGACAAGAAGGAAATATTGCCATGCGCGGCGCTTCTCGAGGGAGAATACGGCGTCAATGGTTATTATTTTTGTGTTCCGGTCATGATCGGCGCCGGTGGGGTGGAGAAAATTGTCGACATCAATCTCAGCGCCGCCGACAAAAAGGCTTTCGATGAATCGCTCAATCACGTCAAGGATATCGTTCAGGCCATGGACCGTGTGTTGGGCGTTTAAAGCTTAGGCGTCGAATCTCGCGGTTAGACATCATTGAGACCCTGAGGCTAATGGCTTAGCCTCAGGATTTCACTTTGTTTACGGGCGATACCTATGAATATCCACGAGTGTCAAGCCAAGGAGATTCTCAAGCGTTACGGTGTCGCGGTTCCCCAGGGGGACGTCGCCGCGACACCGGAAGAAGCAAAGGCAGTGGCGCTCAAACTCGGCGGCGGCACCTGTGTCGTGAAAGCTCAGATTCACGCCGGTGGCCGCGGCAAAGCGGGAGGAGTGAAGTTGGCGCGCAATCCCGAAGACGCCGAGCAAAAGGCGCGTGAGATCCTTGGCAAGAAGCTGGTAACTCATCAGACCGGACCGGAGGGCCGGCAAGTCAGACGCGTGCTCGTCGAGCAGGGTTTGAACATCGAGCGCGAGCTGTACTTGGCGATGGTCATTGACCGCGCGCAGTCGCGCGTTTCTGTCATTTGTTCTTCGGAAGGCGGCGTTGAAATCGAGGAAGTGGCGGAAAAAAATCCCGAAAAAATTGTCAAAGAGTCTATCGATCCGGTGATCGGCCTGGCCGGCTTTCAATGCCGCCGTTTGGCCTACGCTCTCGGCGTCCCTGGCGCGCTGGTGAGCAAAATGGTTAGCGTTATGCAGGCGTTGTACCGCGCCTTCGATGAGTCGGATTGCTCGATTGCCGAGATCAATCCGCTAATCATCACCAAAGAGAGCCAGGTGATGGCGTTGGACGCCAAGATGAACTTCGATACCAACGCCTTGTTCCGGCACAAAGACATTGTCGCGCTGCGCGATCTCAATGAAGAGGATCCGCGCGAAATCGAGGCGAGCAAATACGAGCTTTCTTATATTTCGCTGGACGGCAACATCGCCTGCATGGTCAATGGCGCCGGCTTGGCCATGGCGACCATGGATATTATTAAACTCTGTGGCGGCGAGCCGGCTAATTTTCTCGATGTCGGCGGCGGCGCCTCCAAGGAAAAGGTTGCTCAAGCTTTCAGAATTCTGCTTGCCGACCCGCGGGTACGAGGCGTTCTTATCAATATATTCGGCGGTATCATGCGTTGCGACGTGCTGGCGCAGGGGATCGTCGATGCCGCGCGTGAGATGAGCATTCAGGTGCCGCTGGTGGTGCGCATGGAAGGCACCAATGTCGATCAAGGCAAGAAGATTCTTGGCGAGTCGGGCCTGGCGATCATTCCTGCCGGAACCATGGCCGAAGCGGCCGAAAAAATCGTCGCCGCGGTAAAGAACGCTTAGTGCAAGGTAAAAGACTCTTATGGCGATTCTTGTAAATAAAGAGACCCGGGTGCTAACCCAGGGGATCACCGGGGCGACCGGCCAATTTCATACGAAGGCATGCAAGGAATACGGTAGCCGGATGGTCGCCGGCGTAACCCCGGGTAAAGGCGGTACCCGATTCGAAAGCATTCCCATTTTCGATACCGTCGCCGAGGCAGTGGCGGAAACCGGTGCAAACGCCAGCGTGATCTATGTTCCGCCGCCTTTTGCCGCTGATGCGATCATGGAGGCCGCCGACGCCCGCATCCCATTGATCATTTGCATTACCGAAGGCGTCCCGGTCCGCGACATGGTCAAGGTGAAAAGGTATTTGGCGGGCAAACCCTCGCAACTGTTGGGTCCTAACTGTCCGGGGGTCATCACTCCCGGCGAGTGTAAGATCGGTATCATGCCGGGACACATCCACCGGCCGGGAGCCGTCGGCGTGGTCTCGCGCAGCGGCACCTTGACCTATGAGGCGGTCGACCAGTTGACTCGCTTGGGACTGGGACAGTCGAGTTGCGTCGGCATCGGCGGTGATCCGGTTCATGGTTTTGAGTTCGTTGATGTGCTGGATCTGTTTAACCGCGATCCCGCTACCGAAGCGGTGGTCATGATCGGTGAAATCGGCGGCAGCGCGGAAGAAGAAGCGGCGGCTTGGATCGAGGCCAATATGAGAAAGCCGTTGGTCGGATTTATTGCCGGCCAAACTGCGCCGCCGGGCAAGCGGATGGGGCACGCCGGTGCGATTATCTCCGGCGGTAAAGGCACAGCCCGTGAAAAGATAGAAGCAATGAAGCGGGCCGGGATCCGAATGTCGGCGTCGCCGGCAACCATCGGCCGGACCATGCAGGAGGCACTAGCGAAATCATGAGTGTGGAAGTAACCCTTTCTATTATCAAGCCTGACGCGATCGAGCGAAATTTCATCGGCGAGATCCTCCGGCGTTTTGAGTCGGCCGGATTAAAGATAGTCGCCGGCAAGTTAATCCGGCTTACGCCGGAGCGCGCTCGGGCCTTTTACGAGGTTCATAAGGAGCGGCCGTTCTTCGAGGGTCTGTGCGCCTATATGTCGTCCGGGCCGATCTTTGTGTCTGTACTCGAAGGAGAAGGTGCGATTCTCAAAAACCGCGAGATCATGGGCGCCACGGACCCGGCCAAAGCCGCTCCCGGGACGATCCGCAAGGATTGCGGCCGCGACGTCGAAGCCAATGCCGTGCATGGATCGGATGGGTCGGAGACGGCCGCCAGCGAGATTGTTTTTTTCTTCAAGCCGGAAGAGATCTTTCGATCATTCAAGTAGGCTGCCACGGGCCCCCCGTATCGATCATGAAGCCAAATATTAAAGATTTGAGCTTCAGCGAGTTTGAAGCCTATCTCGCCCAGCGCAAGCAGCCTGCGTATCGCGCCCGACAGGTTTGGCAATGGTTGTATCAAAAGCGCGCCACGTCGTTTGCCGAGATGACCAACGTTTCGGCAGCCTTGCGCGAGTTACTTGCCGAAGATTTTAACATCGGCAGGCTCGCCATTGAGCGCAAGGCGGTTTCTTCCGATGGAACGGTGAAATTTCTGTTTTGCTTGTCCGACGGCGCCAATATTGAGAGCGTGTTGATCCCCGAAACAAAGCGCCTGACGCTGTGCGTTTCCACCCAGGCGGGATGCGGTTTTGGCTGTGCGTTTTGCGCCACCGCGCTTCTCGGATTGAAACGCAACCTGCGCGCCGGCGAAATTGTCGATCAGGTGCTCGAGGCGAGCCGCGCTCTGAGCGGTGACCGGCGCATCACCCATGTGGTGTTGATGGGGATGGGAGAGCCTTTGGCGAACTATACGGAGACGGTTAAAGCCCTCGAGGTCATGACCGACACGAGCCGAGGCATCGGGATTTCGCCGCGGCGCATCACTTTATCGACCGTCGGCTTGGTGCCGCAGATCCAAAAGCTCATGAACGAAACCAATGTGAATCTAGCGGTCTCGCTGCATGCGCCCACTGATGAGTTGCGCAGCCAGTTGATGCCGGTCAATCGCAAGTATTCACTGCGGCAGTTAATGGAGTGCTGCCGCGCTCTGCCGATTCCTCGCCGCAAACGCATTACCTTCGAATACGTGCTGTTGCGCGGTTTTAACGATGCGGCGGCGCATGCCCATCAACTTGCAGAACTTCTGCGCGGCATTCGCTGTAAGGTAAACCTGATTCCGTTCAATCCTCATCCCGGCAGCGAGTTTCAACGGCCGGAGGGGGAGGATGTCGCGCACTTTCAACAGATACTGCAGGTGCACGGCCTGCAGGTCAACGTTCGCAAACCCCGGGGCGATGACATCGCCGCCGCTTGCGGGCAACTGCAAGGCGAAACATCCGAGGAGCGAGAGGGCACGGCGGCCAATTGCTGATCCTTCGAAGAATATCGTGAGCAAACAGATCGTCGGCGTAATCGGCGGCAGCGGCCTTTATCAGATGGAAGGTCTGCAGCAAGTCAGGGAAGTGCGGCTCGCGACTCCTTTCGGCAAGCCCTCGGATAATTTTATTAGGGGACGACTGGATGAGGTAGATCTCGTGTTCCTGCCGCGTCACGGCAAAGGACATCGCTGGTTGCCCACCGAGGTCAACTTTCGCGCCAACATCTTCGGCATGAAAAAGCTCGGTGTCGAACGGATCCTTTCGATCAGCGCCGTCGGCAGCCTGCGCGAAGAAATCGCCCCGGGTCATGTGGTCGTGCCGGATCAGTTCATCGATCGGACGACGCAACGGCCAAGCACATTCTTCGGCAAAGGCATCGTCGCCCACGTGAGCTTGGCCGAACCGTTCTGCCGCGAGACTTCCAGGGCGCTGGCGCAAGCAGCGGCCTCCACCGGCGCTGCCGTGCACGAGAGGGGAACCTATCTGTGCATGGAAGGGCCGCAATTTTCGACCCGCGCCGAGTCGCACCTGTACCGCAGCTGGGGCGCGGATATTATCGGCATGACCAATCTGCAAGAGGCGAAGCTGGCGCGGGAAGCGGAAATCTGTTTCGCCACGCTGGCTTTGGCTACGGATTATGACTGCTGGAACGAGTCGGCCGGAGACGTTGAGATCGAGCATGTTTTGGCGGTGTTGCAGAAGAACGTGGAACTCGCCAAGGAAACGATACGGCAGTTCTTGAACACCGCCGCGCCTGCGCGTGCTTGCGGCTGCGCTTCGGCCCTGCAGAACGCCATTATTACTGAAAGATCTAAAATCCCCAAAAAGGTGCGGCGCGACCTGCGCCCGATCGTTGGCAAATACCTATGAGCATTCTCGTTGTTGGAACCGTCGCGTTCGATTCGATTGAGACCCCCTTCGGCTCGGCCGAGAGGATTCTCGGTGGATCGGCTTCGTACTTCGCCTTGGCCGCGAGTTTCTTCGCTGCGGTAAGAATCGTCGGCGTTATCGGCCAGGATTTTCCGCAAGAGTACTTGGACCTGTTCGAGGAAAAGCAGGTCGACCTCGAAGGCGTCAGAAAGGAGCGTGGCGACACCTTTCACTGGCGCGGTAAATATCACGAAGACATCAACGTGCGTGATACTCTGGAGCTGCATCTCAACGTCCTGGCCGGGTTTGTGCCGCAGTTGCCCGAGCGCTATCGCGATGCGGAATATGTATTTCTTGGCAACATCGATCCGCTGATGCAGCTCGAAGTTCTCAACCAGATCCGCCGCATGCGCTTGGTCGTCTGCGATACCATGGATCACTGGATACGAGAAAGCCTGGACGACTTGCGTCGGGTGCTGCAGCGCATAGAGATGCTCGTGATCAACGACTCCGAAGCAAGGTTGTTGAGCGGGTACAACAACATCGTGCGGGCCGCCCGAGCGATATTGAAGATGGGGCCGAAGGTCGTGCTCATCAAGCGCGGCGAATACGGCGTTCTGCAATTTTCCGAATCTTCTATTTTCGCGACGCCGGCGTACCCGCTGGAGGAGGTCTTCGATCCTACCGGAGCAGGCGATTCATTTGCGGGCGGTTTTCTCGGACAGGTGGCGCGTTCAGGAGACCATAGCCAGCTGGGAATCCGGCGTGCCATCGTCTATGGCAGCGTCGTCGCTTCTTTCACTGTCGAGGACTTTGGCGTCAAGCGGTTGGCGAGCATCTCGCTCGCCGAAATCGAAAGCCGCTTCAAGAGCTTTGGTCAATTGACCGACTTCCATACCTAGCTGATGGATTTATCCATTGTCATCCCGGTTTACAACGAAGAAGAAAACGTCGAGCCGCTGATTGACGAAATCAAGGCCGCGGTCGCTCCCCTGAACAAGCAATACGAAATACTCGTGGTCGACGATGGCAGCCGTGACAACACTTTCCATGTTCTCGCGCAGTTGTACCGCAGCGAGCCCGTTTTGTGCGTCATCAGGCTCAAGCGTAATTTTGGGCAGACTGCCGCTCTTGCCGCAGGCCTGGCGCATTCACGCGGCGAGACGGTGATTATGATCGACGGCGATGGCCAAAACGATCCCGCCGATATACCGGCGCTGTTGGCGAAACTCGATAGCGGCAACGATCTAGTCTGCGGCTGGCGTCATGCCCGGCGCGATGCTTTCCTAAGCCGCCGCTTGCCGTCCATGGTCGCGAATTGGATGATTTCTGCGATCACCCAGGTCAAGCTCCATGATTATGGCTGCACGTTGAAGGCTATGCGCAAAGAAATTGCCAAGAACCTCAGACTTTATGGCGAAATGCATCGGTTTATCCCTGCCATCGCCTATGAACGTGGCGCCACGATCGCGGAATTAAAGGTCAATCACCGGCCGCGTCTGCGCGGCCGATCGAAATACGGCATCACCCGTACTGTGCGCGTGTTGTTGGACCTGCTGACAGTGAAGTTTCTCATGAGTTACTCGACACGGCCGTCCCATATTTTCGGCATTGTCGGCATTACCAGCGCCGGCGTGGGTTTCCTGATCGGTATTTATCTGACTTTGCAGAAGTTCATGTATAATAGCGAGCTAGGCGGGCGGCCGCTTTTATTGTTGGCGGTGCTTTTGATCTTTATCGGATTTCAGTTCGTGACCATGGGACTTCTAGGAGAGATGCTGTCACGCACTTACCATGAGTCGCAGGACAGGGCGACATTTGTAGTCGGTGAAATTCTAGGCGAGAGGAGCTGCGTATGAAGTTGGCGGTGGTTGGAACGGGATATGTCGGGCTGGTGGCGGGGACGTGTTTTTCCGAGACCGGTAACGACGTCGTCTGTGTCGATATCGATAAGAATAAGGTCGAAATGCTTCAGCAGGGGAAAATTCCCATCTATGAACCAGGATTGGAAGAGATGGTTCGGCGCAATGCCGACGAACAGAGGCTGATCTTTACAACCGATCTCGATTCCGCGGTGCAAAAGTCTTCGATCATATTCATTGCCGTCGGCACGCCGCAGGGCCCCAATGGTCATGCCAATCTGGATTATGTGCGCGACACGGCCAAGGGTATAGCAAAGGCCATGGATTCATCCAAAGTGATCGTGACCAAGAGCACGGTTCCGGTGGGGACAGCCGATCGCATTCGGCAGTGGGTGTCGGAGGAAACGTCACTACCTTTTGCAGTTGTTTCCAATCCGGAGTTTATGAAGGAGGGCGCGGCAGTCGAAGATTTCATGAAACCGGACCGGGTCGTGCTGGGCGGCGACGATGCCGAGGCGCTCGATGCGGTTAAAGAGGTTTACGAGCCCTTCGTTCGCACGGGTAATCCAATTCTTGTGATGGATAGCCGCAGCGCGGAAATGAGCAAGTATGCCGCCAACGCTATGCTGGCGACCAAGATCTCTTTCATCAACGAAATGTCGCGCCTGTGCGAATACACCGGAGCCGATATCAACGAAGTGCGCCGGGCTATCGGACTCGACCGTCGCATCGGCCCGCACTTCATTTTTCCGGGAGTCGGTTACGGCGGCTCCTGTTTTCCCAAGGACATTCGCGCCATCATCGGCATGGGCGGCGATGAGGAGGAGATGTTGCTGATGAAGGCCGTGGAGCGGGTCAATGAGCTTCAGAAGAGGATCCTTGTGCAAAAGGTGAGCCGCCGCTTCGGCGAAAATTTATCGGCTAAAACGTTTGCGGTCTGGGGTCTGGCCTTCAAACCTCGCACGGATGATATGCGTGACGCGCCCGCCATTGTGGTCATCGACGCTTTGTTGCGTATGGGCGCGCGGATCCAGGCGTTCGATCCAGAAGCGACCGATGAAGCGAAGAAGATTTTCAGCGACCGCATCGATTATGCCGCGCGTAGTTATGATGCGCTCGACGGCGCCAGCGCGCTGCTGGTGCTTACGGAGTGGAATGAGTTTCGCCGGCCCGATTTCGACCGTATCAAGGAGCTTCTCAAAGAGCCGGTCATTTTCGACGGCCGCAATATCTATGATCCGCTGGACCTGAAAAAGCTCGGATTCGAATACTTTTCCATAGGAAGGAAAAATGGCTAGATATCTGGTTACCGGCGGCGCCGGTTTTATCGGCTCGCACCTGTGCGAGACTTTTCTTAACCAGGGGCACGATGTGATCTGCATGGACAACTACTCCACCGGCGCACAGCAGAATATTGCCGGCTTCGCTTCCAACCGGCGCTTCACGTTCATGGATCACAACGTCAGCCGCTATATCGAGGTGCATCAGCCGCTCGACTTTATTTTGCATTTCGCTTCGCCGGCAAGCCCGGTGGATTACCTCGAGCTGCCGATTCCAACTCTCAAAGTCGGCTCCCTCGGCACTCACAACGCGCTGGGTTTGGCCAAGGCCAAAAATGCCGTTTTCCTCCTGGCATCGACGTCGGAGGTTTACGGCGATCCTCTGGTCCGTCCCCAGCATGAAGAATACTGGGGCAACGTCAATCCCGTCGGACCGCGCGGGGTCTACGACGAGGCAAAACGCTTCGCCGAAGCCATGACCATGGCATATCATCGCTATCACGGGCTGAACACCCGGATAGTTCGCATTTTCAATACCTATGGCCCGCGCATGCGCATGCAAGACGGCCGTGTGGTGCCCAATTTCATCCTGCAAGCGTTAAAGGACGAGCCGCTGACGGTATATGGTCAGGGCGAGCAAACACGCAGTTTCCAATATGTTGACGATCTGGTGACCGGAATCGGGCGCTTGCTCGAGTCAGAGGAGCATTATCCCGTCAACATCGGCAACCCGCATGAAATGACCGTTCTCCAGTTCGCTAGAAAAATACTTGAGCTCACCGGATCGAAGAGCGAAATCGTCTATCGGCCGCTGCCGCAGGACGATCCGCAGGTGCGGCAGCCCGATATCACAAAAGCCAGGAAATTGCTTGGGTGGGAGCCCAAGGTGGCGCTGGAAGAAGGTTTGGTTAAGACTATCGAATATTTTCGGGCGCGTCTTAAGGATCAGCCATCGTGAAGATCATCGTCACCGGAGGCGCCGGTTTCATCGGCTCGCACATTGTCGATGCCTACCTTGCCAACGGCCACGAGGTGCATGTGATCGATGATTTTTCTACGGGCGATCCAGCAAATATCAATGCCGGGGCGGTTATCCACAGGCATAGTATCGCCGATCCTGAAGCGGCCAACGTAATCACAACAATCGCTCCCGACGTGCTCAACCATCATGCGGCGCAGATGGATGTCCGACATTCGGTCGAGGACCCGCTGTTCGACGCCGGAGTGAACATTATCGGCTTTCTCAATTTACTCGAGGCATGCAGGAAGGCCGGTACTCGCAGGATCGTTTTCGCCTCGTCCGGCGGCGCCATCTATGGCGACCGGGAGCCGATCCCTGCCGATGAGGAGCATGTCAAGGAACCCCTGAGTCCTTACGGTGTCAGCAAAATGACCGGCGAGCTGTATCTCGCCTATTTTTATATGGCTTTCGGCATGCGTTACATTGCACTGCGCTATGCCAACGTTTATGGACCGCGACAATCGAGCAAGGGCGAGGCCGGAGTGGTGGCGATCTTTATCGCGCAACTCCTGGCCGAGAAAAATCCGGTTATCAACGGCGACGGCAAGCAGACTCGGGATTATGTTTTTGTCGGCGACGTGGTCAGGGCAAATGTCGCGGCGTTGGCAACCAGCCACGTGGGCGGTATCAATATTGGAACGGGCCGGGAAACTGACGTTTCGACTATTTGCCGGCTGTTACGGCAGAACACCGGCAGTAAAGTCGAAGCGATCCATGGCCCGGCCAAGAGGGGCGAGCAGACGCGCAGCTGTCTGCAAATCGGCCTCGCCGAAAAGGTTTTGGGTTGGCAGCCCGAGGTTGCAATTGAACAAGGGCTTCAGAAAACGGTATCGTACTATCGTAAAAACGATCTTTCATGAGTCTCGACCATATTAGAAATTTTTCGATTATCGCTCATATCGATCATGGCAAGTCGACGCTTGCGGACCGGCTGCTCGAGTTCACCGGAGCGGTCAGCGCAAGGGAAAAAACCGACCAGATCCTGGACAGCATGGACCTGGAGCGCGAGCGCGGTATCACCATCAAAGCCAGTCCGGTGTGTTTGCGCTATCGAGCTAAGGACGGCAAGGACTATAAGCTCAACCTGATCGATACACCCGGACACGTCGATTTTACTTACGAGGTGTCGCGCAGCCTGGCCGCTTGCGAGGGCGCCTTGTTGATCGTCGACGCGGCGCAAGGGGTGGAAGCTCAAACCGTCGCCAACGTGCACATGGCGCTGGACCATAATCTTGAAGTTCTACCTGTCATAAACAAAATAGATCTTCCCAGCGCCGACCCCGAACGCGTGCGCAAGGACATTGAGGACGTCATCGGTCTGGATGCATCCAACGCAATTTTGGCCAGTGCCAAGGAAGGCATCGGCACCGAAGAAATTCTCGAAGGCATCGTTCGGCTGTTTCCACCGCCGCGCGGCAGCCTTGCCGATCCATTACGAGCCTTGATCATCGACTCCTGGTTTGATCCGTATCACGGCGCGGTAGTCATGATGCGGGTGTTCGAGGGCAAGGTGGCCAAGGGCGACCGTATTCGCATGATGTTCAGCGGACACGTCTTCGAGGTGACCCGTCTCGGCGTTTTCGCTCCCGGACCCGTGGAGGTCGACGCGCTGAGCGCCGGTGAAGTGGGTTTTCTCATGGCGGCCATCAAGGAAGTGGTCGAAACGCGAATCGGCGATACGATCACGCTGGCCGATCGCCCCGCAAGCGAACCGCTGCCTGGGTTTAAACCCATGAAACCGATGGTGTTCAGCGGCCTGTATCCTACAGATGCCAATCAATACCAAGCCTTGCGCGACGCCCTCGATAAGTTGCGTCTGAACGATTCCTCCTTCACCTTTGAGCCGGAAACCTCCCAAGCTTTAGGGTTCGGTTTCCGCTGTGGCTTTTTGGGTTTGTTGCACATGGATATCATCCGGGAACGGCTCGAGCGCGAATTCACGTTGAGCCTTATCACCACTGCGGCCACTGTAGTTTATCGAGTGACAAAAACCAACGGCGAAACGTTACAGATCGATAATCCGGTGCGGCTTCCTTCCGAAGGCGATATCGAGCAAATCGAAGAACCGGTCATTCTGGCGACGATCCATCTGCCCCAGGAGTTTCTCGGCAGCGTACTCGGCTTGTGCGAAGAAAAGCGCGGAACACAGAAGGAAATCCGGTATCTCGGACCGAAGCGGGTGATGATCGTGTACGAGCTGCCGTTAAACGAGATCGTCGTCGACTTCTACGACCGTTTGAAATCGGTAAGCCGCGGCTATGCCTCCATGGAGTACGAGATGGCTGGCTATCGGCCGGCGGATCTGGTTAAACTGGACGTGCGAATTAACGGCGACATTGTCGACGCCATGTCGATGATCGTGCACCGCGACAAATCCTATTATCGCGGCCGCGACTTGGTGCAGAAGATGCGCGAGCTCATTCCACGCCAGATGTTTGAGGTTGTGATTCAAGCCGCCATTGGCAGCCGGATCATATCGCGCGAGGCAGTCAAAGCATTGCGGAAAAACGTCACTGCCAAGTGCTACGGCGGCGACATCACGCGCAAGAGAAAGCTGCTTGAACGGCAAAAAGAAGGAAAAAAGCGCATGAAGCAGGTTGGTAAAGTGGAGATTCCTCAGGAAGCATTTCTCGCCGCTTTGAAAGTCTAGATCGGAGTTTCAATGTCGGCTGAAAAAGTCACCAAGACAAAAGATCCAAATATCGTGGAGGGTCAAGCGGTGGGCAAAAGCAAATCGACCTTTCGCGAATATGCCGAAGCCATCGGCATGGCGCTGCTACTGGCGCTTTTTATCAGAACTTTTATCGTACAGGCATTCAAAATTCCTTCCGGCTCTATGATTCCCACCCTGCAGATCGGCGATCATATTCTGGTCAACAAGTTGGCTTACGGCGTTCGCATGCCATTTCTGGAAGATTACATCGTAGAATTCTCGGAGCCGCGACGTGACGACGTTATTGTTTTTATCTTCCCCGAGGACCGCAGTAAGGATTTCATCAAGCGGGTAGCTGGAGTGGCGGGCGACTCGGTCGAGATCCGCGACAAGCGGGTTATGATCAACGGCAAACAAATCGCCGACGCCCACGCCCATTTCGAAGGCGACGACCCGCAGACCGCCGGGCTCGCCAATCGCGACGATTACGGTCCGCGCATCGTGCCGGAAGATCACGTTTTCGTTATGGGCGACAACCGGGACCGTAGTTACGATAGCCGGTTTTGGGGCTATGTCCATTTGGACGAGATCCGGGGCAAAGCGTTTTTGATCTACTGGTCGTGGGACGGTACGGATCGCTGGGTCCGTTGGGAACGCCTCGGCAGCTTGATCCGTTAAAGCGGCAATCGCTTGAAATTTTGAAACGTAACGGTTCATTCATGAGAAAAGGAAATATCTTATTAACCGGATCGGCCGTGCTGGTGCTCGTTCTGGTTCTTGCCAACGTTCTTTTGTTGATGGGCAACCAGTCGTTGCAGGTGACCGTCAGCGAACGCCAGCAGTATATTGCCGAAACCATTCAACTCGAAACTTTGAATCGCCAGGTAATCGCCGTGCTCGCGGAAATGGCCCTGAAAACCAATGACGGTGAGTTGAAAAAGCTTCTTGCCGATGTAGGCATTGATCTTTCGCCGGCACCCGCGCAGGTGCCTAAAGCCGCTTCCAAGTGAGGCCTCGCTGATGGAAATCGAAACAAACGAGTCACCCGAGCGGGACATTATGGTAAAGCCGGTTGAAAAGGGATCGAGCGCGCCGCTGGTGATCTTGCTAATTGCCATGACGGTCTGGTTTGGTTTTCAGGCAGTGCAACTGGCAACCGAGCGAGCAAACCTCGGGGAAGCGAGAGGACATCAAGAAGCGGCTATGCAGGAAGCCCAGAAGCTTCGGGCGCAGTTCGAATCTCTGATCAGCAAGACCAGTGATTTGGCGAACAAAGGTCATTCAGGGGCGAAGCTCGTCATGGATGAATTACAAAAGCGCGGCACCAGGGTCGAGCCGGAAAGCGGTCCGACAAAATAGCAGTCGTTATTCGACATCCTGCCCGACGTGCCGGGCTTTGTTGCTCAAAAACCCCAACACCTCTCGTGAATACGCACGAGATCATCGCGTATCTTGGTTTGGCACCGCTTCCTGTGGCGGCGCTCACTTTATCTGCACTTTTGGGAGAATAGTCGTGGACGTTCCGTTCCATCCTGTTGTCTGGCGCTGGTTTGTCGATCGTTTTGAGAATCCGACGCCGCCGCAACAAAACGGTTGGGCATCGATAGCCCAAGGTCATCACACTCTCATTGCCGCGCCCACCGGCTCAGGCAAAACCTTGGCTGCTTTCTTGTGGTCCATCGATCGGCTGGTCAAGCGGGCTATCGATGGGCGATTATACGAACAGACCAGCGTTGTTTACATTTCACCGCTAAAGGCCCTGGGCAACGATATCGGCAAAAACCTGCAGCAGCCGCTCAGCGAAATTTTTCAACTCGCCTACCGGGAGGGCATCATGTTGCCGGAGATTCGCATCGCGGTGCGCTCCGGAGATACGCCGGCCCGAGAACGCCTTGCCATGGTGCGGCGGCCGCCGCATATTCTTATTACGACGCCGGAATCTCTCTATATCCTGCTGACTTCAGCGCGCAGCCGGGAATTCCTTAAAGACGCCGACACGGTAATCCTCGATGAAATCCATGCGGTGGCCGCCGATAAGCGCGGCGCGCATCTGGCGCTTTCGGTGGAGCGACTGAACCGGTTGGTTAATGGGCCGTTGCAGCGCATCGGCCTGAGCGCGACGCAAAAACCCATCGAGGAGGTGGCCCGGCTGCTTGTCGGCTCGCGCTCGGTTCGCAGCGATGGAAGCGCAGACTGTGTCGTGGTCGACGCCGGCCACAAGCGCGACTTGGATCTACGTATCGAAGTTCCGGACGAGGAACTGGGAGCGATTATTCGCCAGGACATCTGGTCGGCGGTTTACGACAAGATTGTCGATCAGATCAAGGCGCACCGGACGACTCTGGTTTTTGTCAATACTCGCCGGCTGGTCGAACGAGTGGCGCACCAGCTCACGGAGCGGATGGGCGACGGCAACGTCGGTGCGCACCATGGCAGTCTGTCGCGCAAAACCCGCCTAGAAGTAGAGGAGAAGCTCAAGACCGGTCGGCTTCCAGTCGTAGTCGCGACCGCGTCGTTGGAACTGGGCATCGACATCGGCCACGTCGATCTGGTTTGTCATATCGGCGCGCCACGCGCTTTGGCGATTTTGCTCCAGCGCGTCGGCCGTTCCGGTCACTGGCTCGGCGCCACTCCCAAAGGCGTTTTTTATCCACTGACCCGTGACGATCTGATGCAATGCGCCGCGGCCATTGGCGCAGTGCGCCGGGGTGAGTTGGATAAGCTTACGCTGATCGAAAAACCGCTCGACATTCTGGCGCAGCAAATGGTCGCCATCGTCGCCAGCATGACTCCCGCCGTTGAGGGCGACGCTCCGGCGAGCCGGTCGCCAGACGATGTTGGAATAAGTGAGGAGGCTCTCTGGCATCTGGTGCGTGGGGCCTATCCGTATCGGAATCTGTCACAAGCCGAATATGAGGAGATACTCCACATGCTCAGCGAGGGAGTGGAGACCCGCAGAAGTCGCCGCCGGGCCTACATCCATCGCGACCGCATTAACGGCATACTGCGGGCACGCCGCGGTTCGCGTCTGATCGCGATCACCAACGGCGGGGCGATTCCGGATACCGCGGATTATGACGTCGTCGAATTTCCCAGTGAGACGGTCGTCGGCAAGGTCAACGAGGATTTCGCCATCGAGAGTCTCTCGGGAGACATCTTTCTGCTCGGCAATCGTTCCTGGCGGATTCGCCGCGTCGCCTCGGGCAAGGTTTGGGTCGAGGACGCCCAAGGCCTGCCGCCGAGCATTCCTTTTTGGCTCGGCGAGTCGCCGGGCCGCACCGTCGAGCTGTCAAAAGCAGTCTCCGATTTGCGCCGTGAAGTGACAGTGCGCCTGCCGGATAAATCAGAGGCGCAACGCTGGCTGGTCGACGAATTGATCCTGCCGCAAGCAGCGGCGGAACAAATCGCGAGTTATGTAGCTGAGACCTACGCGATGCTCCGAACCGTACCGGAACAGCAGTGCATTGTCGCCGAGCGTTTTTTCGACGAAGCCGGAGGGATGCAACTCGTCATCCATTCGCCGTGGGGCGCTCGCATCAATCGCGCCTGGGGCCTGGCTCTGAGGAAGCGTTTCTGCGTCAGTTTCGACCGGGAGTTGCAAGCGGCCGCCACCGACGACGGCATCGTCATCTCTCTGGTCGAGCAGCACTCTTTCCCGCTCAGCGATGTGTTCGGGATGTTACGCCCGGGGATGATCGAGCCCAATCTGGTACAGGCGGCTCTGGTGGCGCCGATGTTTACCAACCGCTGGCGCTGGAATGCTACCCGTGCATTGGCGGTGATGCGTCACAGCGGCGGTAGAAAAGTTCCCGTGGCGCTGCAGCGCATGCGCGCCGAAGACCTTCTGGCGGCGGTCTTTCCGGAACAAGTCATGTGCGGTGATAATCGCAGTGGCCCCATTGAGTTGCCGGCTCACCCGCTGGTGCATGAGACCATGCGCGACTGCCTTCATGAGGCGATGGATCTCGACGGTCTGAAGAGCATCATTGCGGCCATCGAAAGCGGTGAGATCAGCACCGTGGCCGTCGATACACCGGCGCCCTCGCCGATGGCGCACGAGATTTTGAATGCCAACCCTTATGCCTTCCTTGACGATGCGCCGCTCGAAGAACGGCGCGCGCGGGCCGTTTCTTTGCGGCGCACGGATCCCTGGTTGGAACGTGAGTTCGGCCAGTTGGATCAAGCGGCCATCGATGAAGTCTGCCGGCAGGCATGGCCTGAAGTTCGAAATATAGATGATCTGCACGATTTCCTGCTTGGAGTGGGGATTTTACCCATACAAGAGCGTGCCGAGTGGCAGCCGCTGGCCGCCGCATTGATCGACAGTCGGCGCGCTACGTTGGCTGTCTGGCGCGCCGACCATTCGCAGAGCCCAATGCGCGCCTATGTGGCTGCCGAGCGCTGTGATCTGGTTCGCACCGGAACGCCGGGTGTCGCTTTTACGCCGCCCGTTGAGTTGCCGCTTGCCTTAGCAGGGACCGCCGTCAGTGAGGAAGAAGCGCAGCGGAAAATTGTGCAGGGCTGGATGGAGTCCATAGGACCGACGACCCTATCTCAGCTGGCAAAACGACTGGGCATCGAAGTACGAAAGGTTGAGGCGGCTTTGTTGTCCCTGGAGGGCTCCGGCGCAGTTTTGCGCGGGCAGTTCACTGCGGCGGGCGCTTCGAGCGGTGAGACCGAATGGTGCGATCGCGTATTACTGGCGCGTATTAACCGGTTGACTCTGGGGCGCATGCGCCGCGAGATCGAGGCGGTCGCGCCCGCGCAGTTCATGAATTTTTTGCTTTCCTGGCAGCATGTCGCCTGGCATCGGCAACTCGATGGGAGCGATGGGGTACTGCGCGTTATTCAACAGCTGCAAGGCTTGGAGCTCCCGGCCCCGGCCTGGGAACAGTTCGTTCTGCCCACCCGCGTAAAAAATTATTCCCCGATGGACCTGGAGCAACTATGCCTGGCCGGAGTGGTTGCATGGGGAAGGTTGCGCTGGGACTTCGGTTCACCTGAGTCCGGCACGGATCAAATGCCGGCCAGGAGGCGCAACAAACGCTTGCTGGCGCCGGCGCGAAATGCGCCGATCGCATTTCTATTGCGTGATGACCTCGATTACTTTGTCGATCGGAGTTCGGTCCATTGGAGTAGCATCCCGACCCTGACACATACCGCACGTAAAGTGGCGCTCTACTTGGAGCAGCGCGGCGCATCGTTTATCGCGGACATCGCTCGTGGGACCGGCCTTTTAAGAGTAGAAACGGAGCAGTCTTTGTGGCAGCTGGTGGCACACGGGCTGGCAACGGGTGACGGGATCGCCGGCCTGCGAGTTCTGTTGCTTCCCGAGCACAAGCGGCAGGGCAAACGTCACGCTTTTCGGGTGATCAGCGGAGGACGCGCCGCCGCGCGCATGATGCCGGTGGGGCGCTGGTCCCTCTGGCGTGAGCAGAGCGGAGATAGTGAAACCAGCAGCGAACAGATTCTGGAACGAAGGGCGCGGCAGCTTCTCGAGCGCTACGGCGTAGTATTCCGCGATCTTCTCGCGCGCGAGCCGCATCTTCCGCCCTGGCGCAGCCTCCTCGGTATCTACCGGCGTTTGGAAGCGCGCGGCGAGATTCGCGGCGGCCGTTTCGTCAATGGTTTTGTCGGCGAACAGTTTGCTTTACCCATTGCTATCGAGCACCTTCGCTCCGAGCGCAATGTCGACAAGCAGCAGCCGGTTATCGTAGCAGCCGCGGATCCCCTGAACCTTGTAGGGATTCTCACCCCGGGAGCGCGTATTTCACCCCATTCAAATCAGGTTATCGCGTATCAGAATGGAGTACCTGTGGGGGTCGGTCCACTGGGAGCGGTACTTAGCAGCCTGCAGTCGCGGCAGGGTACATAAAAAACGGCGCCGCCGAGTTTCCGTTTAGTGTTAGCACTTCAGGCCCATGTTGGAAGTGTTACATCAAGTCGCGCGCGGCTCGACGACATGTGATCGTATTTTTATGGACGGCTGACAGCCAAAGCGCAATCCTCTGCCCGAACCCGCTGAAGTTCAGCGGGGACAATCACGGCACATGCGGGTGATCGAGCCATGCGCCGGGTAGAACCGGCAGCAAGTCAGCGCGCGCTACCGTTGATCTGTTTGGACAGGGGCGAGCTTAGAACTTCTTTCAGGACGCGAATCTCTACGACATCTTCCTGCAGCCGGGTCAGCCCCTCCTTGGCGCGATGGATTTCATTAAGCATGTTGTCGAGTTCGCCCAGGCTTATGGATTCCAGGGCCTGGCGAATCTTGCGATTCATGCCGAACAAATTTTGTACTCCACCGTTTTCGGCTATCTTCTCATCCATTTGGGCGTAGACTCTTGTTACGCCTTCCATCTGACTTTTTACATCGTCCACGATATGTTTCTCCTTTGTCCTTGCGGTAGATGTTGAATTTATGTAACTACCTCAAATCATAGTTGAGATTAGAAAACAAGCAGAGATGAAGCGGCCAACAAAATGTTACATAACTGAAATCCGTTACACGATATAACGCAGCGATCGCTTGAACGTTGCTACAACCAGGTCGTAAGTGAGGACGAACTCATGACAGAGTTAGGCAGTGTCGGAATTCCCAGCCCGCGAGTGGAGGGCGAGCAAAAGGTCGGTGGTCAGGCCATCTACGCCGTCGATGTCGTTATCCCGGATATGCTTTGGGTCAAAGCGCTTAGAAGTCCCATCGCCCACGGCCGGATAAAAAAAATCGATACCTCACGCGCCCGCGCGTTCGCCGGAGTAAAAGGCATACTCACCGGCGAGGATTTTGGCGGGGCCCGTATTGGTAAAAAGATTATCGACATGCCGCTTCTAGCCGATGGGGTTGTGCGCTACATCGGCGAGAAGGTCGCCGCGGTGGCGGCCGAAACCGAAGCGGTAGCGGAGGCGGCCCTGGAATTGATCGAGGTCGAATACGAAGAGTTACCGATCGTCACCGAGCCGCTCGAGGCGATGCGACCTTCCGCGCCTCTGCTCCATCCGGACGTGGCGAATTACAAAGGGCTGCTGCATAAAATCGACTCGCCGAGCAATGTCTTCGTGCACCTCACGTGGAAAAAAGGCGAAGTCGAAGAAGGTTTCCGGCAGTCCGATGTCCTCGTCGAGAACACCTACACGGTTCCTGCAGTTCATCAGGCGTACATCGAGCCGCACTCGTGCTTGGTAAGGCTCAACCCCGACGGTTCCGCCGACGTTTGGGCTTCGACCAAAAGCCCGTTTAATCTACGCGACCAGGTCGGCAGCACGTTACAAGTCCCGCCGGCCAGCTTGATCGTGCATCCATGCTACGTTGGCGGTGATTTCGGCGGCAAGGGTGACGCCAACGAAGTGGCGCTTTGTTATGCTCTGGCGAAACAAACCGGACGCCCTGTGAAGCTTTTGATCGATTACAGCGAGGAACTGATTGCCGGTAATCCGCGTCATGGCGCGGTGGTCAAGGTGAAGACCGGTGTCAAGAAAAACGGCATCCTCATCGCTCAACGTATTGAGTTCGTCTTCGACAGCGGCGCCTACGGCTCTTATCGGCCGCAGGGCTATCTGGTCGGCGCCCATGACGCGCCTGGGCCATACCGCGTACCCCATTGTCTAGTGGAAGAAAAATACGTCTATACCAACAAAATGCCGTGCGGCTACATGCGAGCTCCGGGACATCTGCAGGCCTTCTTCGCCAGCGAAAGCCAGGCAGATGTAGTAGCGAAACGTCTGGGGATCGATCCCGCCGAGTACCGCCGCATGAACTTCATGCAGGACGGCGACGCTTCACCGCTCGGCGAAGTTATTCCGCATGTGAAAGCCGCAGACACGTTAAAGAAGGCGCTGGAGGAGTCCGGTTATCGGAGCGCCAAGCCGAGGAATGTTGGCCGCGGCTGTGCGATCGCGAACTGGGTTTCTAAAGGCGGCGAATCTTATGCGTTTGTGAAGATCGACGAAAACGGCGTCGTAACTCTATCGTCGGCAGTGACGGACACCGGTCCCGGGGCGTTTACCATCATGCGCCAGATCATCGGCGAGGAACTCAAGGTGCCGCTCGATTCCGTCGAGGTCGAGTCCCTCGATACCAGCCAGGTCATCAAGGACACCGGGGTGCGCGGCAGCAGCAGCACGCGAGTTCACGGCGGTTCCGCCTACGAAGCCGCTATCAACGCACGCGAGGAGATTTTTAGGATCGCTGGTAAGGCTATGAACGCAAAGCCGGAAGAATTGATTCTGTATGACGGCGGGGTCACCCACGGGCGCGCGGAGCGACGTATGACGTTCGCCGAGATTGCCCGCGCCAATAATGGACCGGTGATCGGCGCAGGGCACTACGCCAACATGAAGGACGGCCCCGAAACGTCCATTGTCGTACAGGTTGCCGAAGTCGAAGTAGACCATGAGACCGGCGAGGTGCAGGTCAAGAAGGTGACCACCGCGCACAACACGGGAACGATACTCAACCCGCTGACCCATCAGGGGCAGATTGATGGCGGGGTCATCATGGGACTGGGCTACGGCGTCATGGAGGATCTTGCCGTCGATGAGAGCGGCAAGGTTTTGACGACCAACCTGGGAGAATACAAAATTCCCAATATCAAGGACGTACCCGTGCTCACGACGGCAATCCTGCAATCGGCAGTGGGCAGCGGCCCTTATAACAGCATGAGCATCGGCGAGACTGCGCTCATTCCTACCGCTGCCGCTATCGCCAATGCCGTCGAGGATGCGGTCGGTGCGCGGATCAAATCTTTGCCGATCACCGCTGAGAAAGTGCTTAACGCGATCAGGGGGCGATAGGGGTAAAGGCTGCCGAAGAGCCGCTACCGTCTCGTTCACAAAGCGATCTATGCACCGGCGAGGATTGTTTGTCGCTGCTGCCGGCACGCTTGCCGGCGGAAGAATGAACCGTTTATGAGCGCGCGAGCTGCCGGGTTTGTCGTGCGGTTAACGCGGGCGTGTTTCTATTCCATGCAAGGCCTCAGGGCGGCGTTGCGCACCCAGCTGTCCCTGCGGCTTGAACTGGTCATACTCGCCGCGGCCATACCGGCAGCATGGAGTCTCAAGACCACGGCCGTCGAACGGGCGCTTTTAATCGGCAGTTGGATGTTGGTGATCGTGGTTGAAATGATCAATTCAGCGATCGAGACGGCGGTCGATAGAATCGGCATGGAACCCAGTGAGATCTCCGGACGGGCCAAGGACATGGGATCGGCGGCGGTGTTCTGTGCAATTGTTCTTGCCGGCACTGTCTGGCTGATCCTGCTGAGCTAATGGACCGGCTATTTGATGGCAACGGCTGAATTGTTGTCTTTGTCGCGCCTGCCATGCAGGGCAACGAACAGGTTATAAAACGATGCAACCGATCTTTCTTCCATATGCGGGTGCCCGCTTTCATTTTGGTAAAGCAGCGTCACAGAGAGAGGGCTCTTGTGCAGTTCCATAAGCTCGGCGTTTTTTGAATCCAGGTAACACCCGACCGTTCTCAATGCGTTGGACAAGCTGTAGAAGTCCGGCAGTCGATCGGATTTTGAACGCTTCAATCGGCCATCTTGATCAAGACGTTCGATTTCGGTCATGCCGTAAGTCATTGACGCCTCGGGCGAGGCCCCGTTCAGTCGCTCGCGCCACTGGCGTAACCTGCCGAGCAAATGGGTGTCTTTATCCGGAACTCCGCGAACCAGATAATAACCGGTTTCGTTTTTAAGCTCGAAGACATTGATACGTCTTGCTTCCAGCGATTGTCCGATTGCCCGGAGATGTCGATCGTAGGAATTAACGGACTGCATAGGACCCTCACTTTGCCGGCGATGCGATAACGCCAAACTGACGACTGGAAAAAAGACGCTTGGGTTAATATCACCGCACGAAGCCAGAAACAAGAGCTAAAAGGTTCAAGTTTCTTGACAAAAAGGGGAGTCAAACGTATGGTTAACATGCTCGCCGTTCACTTCAAAATCGCTGCATTTATCAAGCAATGAGGAGGCTTTAATGGCACGTCCCGAGAGAATTGGCACTGGCGAAAGCACGGTTTCCTATCGTGGCTTGCGCGATTGGCTGGACCAGGTCGAGAAATTCGGCGAGCTGTCGAAAGTAAACGGCGCTCATTGGGATCGCGAGATGGGCGCGATTACGCAGATGCTCACCGAAACCGGCAGGGGAAAAGCGCCGGCAATTCTGTTCGATGAAGTTCCGGGTTATCCGAAGGGTTACCGCACGCTCTATGGACAGTTCTCCACCATCAAACGGGTTGCGCTGACTCTGGGGCTGCCGCTCGAGTACGAGCATAAAGCGGACATCGTCAAAGCCTACCATCACCGGATGACCGACATGAAACTGCTCAAGCCCAAGATGGTCAAAACCGGACCGATTTTCGAAAACGTCCTTGAAGGCGACAAGGTCGATGTGCTGAAGTTGCCCGTGCCCATTCATCACCAGGCCGATACCCACCGTTACATCGGCACTGCCGACATGTGCATCACCAAAGATCCCGATGCCGAGTGGTACAACTTCGGCGCATACCGTTGCCAGGTTTACGACGAAAAAACCATCGGCTGCCAAATCACTGAAGGGAAGCATGGCCGCATTCACCGGGACAAATATTTTGAGCGGGGTCAAAACGCAAAGTTTGCCGTCGTTTGCGGACAGGACCCGCTTCTTTATCTGCTGTCCGCCAGTCCGTTACCGAGCGGAGTCTCGGAATATGACTTTGCCGGCGGTATCCGCGGTGAACCGGTGGAAGTCGTAAAAGGACCGTTTACCGGCTTTCCGATTCCAGCCGATGCTGAAATCGTCATCGAAGGGGAAGCTGTACCCGGCCAGGTAAGACCCGAGGGTCCGTTCGGTGAATGGATGGGTTACTACTCCGACGACGTCGTGCCGCGTCCCTATCTCAACGTGAAGACGGTTATGTACCGGAACAATCCGATCCTTACTTGCGCGCCCCAGCATAAGCCGGTGGATGAAACCGGACTGCTAAAAGGAATTGCCGGGGCCGCGGAGATCTGGAAGGCGCTCGAAGCCTGCGGTTTGCCCGATATCCTCGGCGTCTGGAATCACGAGGGCGCGCCGGCAACGCGTTTCACGGCGATCCAGATTCGCCAGCGCTATCCAGGGCATGCGCGCAATGTGCTGCATGTGGCCGCCAACTGCATGGCGGGTGCCTACAACGGCAAGTGGACAGTGGTCGTCGATGACGATGTCGACTGCTCGGACATGGATCAGGTACTGTGGGCCATGGGCACAAGGTTTGATCCGATGACCGATATCGATCTTGTCCAGAAAGCATGGTCGTCGGGACGCGATCCGATGTTTTTGCCGGGAAATTTCAACAATCGTATTTTGATCGATGCCTGCATGCCGTACAATCGCAAGCTGCGCGGTGAGTTCCCCAAAGTGGTCGAGGTGCCGGAGGATGTGCGCGCGCAATTGAAAGCAAAGTTTCCGCAGGTCTTCAAATCGCATTCGTAGCAAGGAGCGCACGGTGGTCTTTACAAGCTGGCGCGGGACAGTGGGGGTGGTGAAACCCACTCACCGACCCGGTTCACTCGAGGAGTTTATCCGATTGCTGCCGGAAGGCATCGGCGTGGTTCCGGTCTACTTGAATTTCAAACGCGGCACGGAAGATGAATTCCGCGCGGCTCTCAATGCCGTCGAAGAGAAGGTTGCGGAACTCGCCAGGGAAGGGGTCGATCTCATTCACCCCGAAGGTGCGCCGCCGTTCATGGTGCACGGCTACCAGGGCGAGGAGAAGATCATCCGGGAATGGGAAGCGAAATATCAGACTCCGATGGTTACGGCGGCGCAGACCCAGGTCGAGGCCTTACGCGCTTTGAACGTGAAAAAATTCGTCGGCGTAACGTACTTCATCGGTAGTGTCAACGATATTACAAGCCGCTATTTTGCCGAAGCCGGCTTCGACGTTTTGGGTATGGAAGGGATTTCGGTCGCTTTTGAAGACGTCGGTCGTCTTGCGTCTCAAGAGATCTATGCGCATGCGCGACGGGCTTTCTTGCAGAACCAGGGCGCACAAGCGATCTACATGCTCGGCACCGGCTGGCGCTGTCTGGATATCATTCACATGCTCGAGGAAGATTTGCAGGTGCCTGTCGTTCACCCTGTCCCGGCGAGGGTGTGGGCGGTGCAAAAGCGGTTGCACGTGAGACAGCCGGTAAACGGTTTCGGACAGCTGCTCGAGCATATGCCGTAGCCGTTTTCGAGGTTTCCTGGGCAACGCACTGAGCTCGCCTCATTGTAAGATACAGCGGCCGGTTCCGGGTTGCGCCTCGCGTCGTCTGTTACTTCTAACCCTAATCCGACATTGTTTCGAAGTCGCTCGGACGATGAGGCCTACAGCCGTGGGCAATGGGACACTGCCTTGAAGGCCACCCCGCAATCCCCTAAGGGTGATATTTCGTGCGTCGGGCATTAACGCAACCTGTGCGCTCAAGTGCCCACGGCTTCCGGTCTCACCGTCGTTGCTCACTCCTGACTGTGCGCAATTTTTGTCGGATTAGGGCTAATCGTCGAGTCTGAAGCCGAGCTTAATGGTCACCTGCCAGTAATCGACCTTATTATTCTCGATATAGCCTCTGGTCTCGGTGACCTGGAACCAGTGAATGTTGTGCAGCGTTCGACTCGCTTTCGTTATGGCGTTCTGCACCGCATCTTCAACGCTGGTCTTCGAACTGCCGGTCAGCTCAATTTGTTTATAGATGTGCTCGTTCATGATTGCACCTCGATTAAATAAATCATTAAAAATTTCGACGCAATAAGGGTGCCTGTGGAGAGAGGGGCCGCGGATGAAGATCTTTTGCGTGGCGCTTTGGCGCTTCGTCCCAATCCTGTGACAGGTTGGTTCGTCGCTCATTCATGCTTAACCGCAGCGGCCGCATCGAGGTATCTTTTACGGTCCGTGGTGGGTTGCTAGGGGGCTGGTCTCCGCCAGCGCCATCATCTTACGCGCGAGAATCTCCGTTAGCTCTTGGCGGACAAAGCGCGAATCTGGACAATCCCACAGGTTATTGAACTCGTCCGGGTCGTCGGCGAGGTGATAGAGCTCGCCCCACTCTGAGCCCTCGTACAAGGTGAGTCGATGCTCGCGGGTTACCAGGCTGCGGGCGCGAAAATTGTTATCGAAGCCCATATAGCCGCGCCGCTGGTGTTCCTCGATCAGCAGCGCATCGTAGCCGGTGCCGGCCCCTGCAAGGGCCGGCAGTAGAGTCCGTCCCTGCATGCCGTTGTGTCCCGCCAATCCCGCTCGGTCGAGAATCGTGTTGGCAATATCGAGGGTGCCGCACAAGCTTGCGTTGACGATGCCTCCTGTCCCGCCTGCCGGATCGTTCCATATAAACGGCACGCGGACAAGCCCACGATAATGCAAAGCTCCTTTCAACAGCAACTGATGATCGCCCATGAAATCCCCATGGTCCGTGGTAAAGACGACCACCGTGTTGGATGCCAGCCCAAGGTCGCCGAGGCGATCGAGGATTCGGCCGATGGCGTCATCGATCATGGTGATCATGCCGTACGTGAGGGCGATGGCCTCGCGTACCTCACGCTCGATGACCGCGAAAGTACGCTGGCCGTCGCGGTTGCTCTTGTTCTGGGAGCGTTCTTCATAGAGTTTTTGCAGGTGCGGTGGCGGGAGAACTTCTCCACGATGAAACGACGAAGGTAATCGGATCGCACGGGGGTCGTACATATCCCAGTATCGTCCCGGCGGCGTAAAAGGGTGATGCGGATCGGGAAAAGAACACTGGATAAAAAACGGCTGCGCGGTGCCAGAGCGCGCATAGCGGTCGAGATATTCCTTCGTGCGGTCGACTACGAAGCTCGTGGGATAGAGCTCTTCCGGAATCCTCGTGCGCCACGCCTGAGGGGCGATGTAACTATTGCCTGCAAGCTGATTATCAGGTCCGCGCAACGAATCCGCATTGGCGTGGCGCGCTTTCAGCCAACGGTCGTAGTGGCCGACCGCTTTGTCGCCATGACCGATAGCCAACTGCACGTGATTAAAACCATAATAGGGAAGCGTCGGCTCGAAATCCGGTTCTCGCGCCCACGTGGACGGAAGCTCCTGATCGTAACGGCCATGCAGAGGCCAAGTCTTATCCGCTTCGCGCAGATGCCCGGGCGGACGCTTTCGTTGGGGATCTTCATTGGGAATTCCGACGACGGGAAGAGTTCCGTTGATGCTTTGCAGATGACATTTGCCGATAAGCGCCGTATCGTAACCGGCCGCGCGCAGAATATCGACGAAGGTGGTCGCCGTCAGCGTGAGCGGTATGCCGTTCTGCCGGGAGCCATGCAAGGACGGCATGCGTCCGGTCATCAAGGTGGCGCGGTTCGGCATGCAAATCGGCGTTGCCACGTAAAAGCGGTCAAAGCGTGTGCCTCGAGCCGCAAGACCATCGATGTTCGGAGTTTGTACCGTCTCGTTGCCGTAACAACCCAGATGATCCGCGCGATGCTGGTCGGTGATAATTAAAAGGAAATTAGGTTGTTTATCCATGCATCCACCCTTTTAGGGTTCGATATCATAATAGCCGGCTTCTGAAAAAGGGGTGAAAAAATAAATTGACATTTGACTTCGTCATTTGTATCGCAGTCTCGGCCTGTGCTGGCGTGCCCGTCGGTCGACAACTGCCGGAATGACCGGCGATACTTCGTACGACGGAAATCGTGCCGCCGCTTAGCTCGTTTGCCGGCGATAATGGGCGATATGCTCGAGAAATCGTTGTCCCAGATCGGCCAGCTTGCGCTCGCCGATCCCGCGCACGGCAAGGAGCGAGTGGGGAGATTCGGGCTTCAGGCGCGCCATGTCACGCAAGGTCGCATCGCTGAACACAACATAAGCGGGAACACCGCGCGATTCGGCGATCTCTCGCCGCAGTGCCCTCAGGCTTTCGAATAATCCGTGGTCGACGTCTTGCCAAGAAGTCTCGTCGAAACGAGCCTTGGCGACCTTCGCCTTTGGCTGCAAAAGCCGCACGGCGCGTTGGCCGCGTAACACCTCCCATGAGGCGTCGGTGAGGCGAAAGGCCGGCCGCTCCTCGGCGGTGCGCTGGAGCAGGCCGGCATCGAGGAGCTGGTAGAGCATGTTGGCGAGGGATTTGCGGTCCGTCCCTTTCAACAGGCCGTAGGTGCTGAGCTGCTCGTGTCCCCAGCGCCGCACTCGTTCCGTGTTGGCGCCCAAGAGCACGTCTATAAGATGCTCCGCACCAAAACGCTGGCCTGTCCGCGCCACGCAGGAGAGGATCTTTTGCGCCGTTACCGTGGCGTCGACAAGCCCTTCAACCTCGTTCAAGCAGAAATCGCAGGCCTCGCAATTCGTGTTTGAGTAAGCCTGGCCGAAATATTCCGACAGCGCGCGGTGTCGGCAGTGCACGCCGGTGCATAACCGGCGCATCTGTTCCAATAATTGCCGCGAGGCCGCGATGATCTCTTCGGCGACGCTGGAGTAAGCGGCGCTTTTTTCAATGAGCGATTCCCAGCGCAGCACGTCGGCGGCCGAGTACAACAGCACGCATTCCGCAGGCAGCCCGTCGCGCCCTGCCCGTCCGGTCTCTTGCTGGTAGTGCTCGATGGATTTGGGCATGGCGGCATGAATCACACAGCGCACGTCGCTGCGATCAATTCCCATGCCGAATGCGACTGTCGCGGCCACGACGTCGATTTCTTCTGAAGCAAAGGCGTCCTGGGTTTGCCGTCGGCTGTCCGCTTCCATACCGGCATGATAAAAAGCCGCGCGCAAGCCGCTCGCTTTTAACGCAGCCGCCATCGATTCGCTTTCGTACCTGCTGATGCAGTAAACAATGGCCGCCTCGCCCGGGTGGCGGCGCAGTACTTCCAGTGTTTGCGTCCGCGCATCAAGCCGCGGGATAACGCGGTACACGAGATTGGGGCGGTCGAAATTTCCAATCAACCACGCCGGATCTTGCAGGCGCAGCTGTTCGACGATGTCGCTGCGCACGCGCTCGGTGGCCGTGGCGGTGTACGCATGCACGCCGGCCTGCGGGAAACGGCTCTTCAAATTGGCAAGCTGGCGGTACTCCGGCCTGAAGTCATGACCCCAGTGGCTGATGCAGTGCGCCTCGTCAATTGCAAAGGCGCGCACGTGAATACTTTCGACGAGCCGCAAAAACCGCGTCGTTAGCAGGCGCTCCGGCGCCACGAACACCAGCCGGTACCGGCCGGCAGCGATCTGTGTTTCGGTCTCGCGCACGGCATCGGGGAGCAGGCCGCTGTATAGCGCGGTGGCGGGGTAGCCACATTGTTGCAACCCATCGACTTGGTCCTTCATCAAGGAGATGAGCGGCGAAACCACGATGTCGGTCCCCTGCGCCAGCTCGGCAGGGACTTGATAGCACAGCGATTTACCGCCGCCGGTTGGCATCACGACCAGGGAGTCACGGCCTCTGAGGTTGGCCTGGATCGCCTGCTCCTGCAGCGGGCGTAACTCTGCGTGCCCCCAATATCGCTTCACCGTTGCGAGAATGTCGGCAGTGGACCAGGGTCTCGATGCAGCCATCTATTTCTCACCACCGTGGGATTGACGTGAGAAGATCTCGAGGATCGATTAGTTACAGCTTGGCTTCAAAGCAGTGGACATTCGCCAAGGGGTCTTCGAGGGGTTTAATTATCCGCCGGTGAAAAACAGGCTCGTGGGTCTCAAATTCCCTCACCCATTCCTCTCTGCGTGCCCTGAATCGGGGTGCGGTTCCATTCGAGAGCACCCTCGATTTTTCTCGGCAGGGGAGGTTTGCGTGACGTCATAAATCGGACGAATTCTTCTTTATCAGGAATCAGCATGCGCGCATTGTTTATTTTTTCATCGGCGAGAGTTGAAACCGCTTCCCGGTAATC
>CAYZXN010000103.1:0-4263 GCA_964482425.1 uncultured Syntrophobacteraceae bacterium
TGACGGCAGCGCGTCGTTCTATTGCGCCGATCCCGACGGCATCGTGATTCAACTACTCTACGAGCCGACGCTGAGCCTGCAGAAGTGGAGTTGATCGTTTCGGTCAAGTGCGGCCTTGAGATCGATCACCATGGGCATGAAGATCGCCGCCATCACGTTTTTCCGGCACCGTCTGCAACGCAAACACCTCTGGCAAACGGCCAGCTATAGCGCGGATTCCGTACAGGTCTTTTACGTTAAGTTACAAGCTGAGGACGGGTTGACCGGACTTGGCGCTGCTTCGGTGATGCCGAAGCAAGACGCCACCTTCGCGCCTGGGATCGACGCCCTCGAATCGGCGACCGGCAAATTACTGATCGGTCGAGACGTCGCAGAATTCGATGCCCTGATGACGGCGCTCGACAGGCAGTTGCCCACTTACCCGCGCCACCTCGTGGCCGTAGAAATGGCTTTGCTCGATCTGGCCGCGAAAGCGGCAAAGGATTCGCTATCGACCTTTCTCGGCGGCCGCCACCATGAAAGCATCCCGGTGCTGAAGATGCTGGGCATGGGCTCGCCGGATTTCATGGCCGCGCGCGCCACACAATTTGTCAAGCAAGGCTACCGTTTTCTGAAGATCAAGCTCGGTGCCGGATCGAACATCGATCTGGAGCGATTCAAAGCCGTGCGTCAGGCCGTCGGCAGTGGCGTGAGTTTCACCGCCGACTTCAACGGCGCTTATGACGCGGCGACCGCGATCCGCGTAATTGATCAGCTGACGCCTGAAGGATTGATTATGGTTGAGCAGCCGGTAGCGGCCGAAGATATCGAAGGCATGGCTGCCGTGAACAAGTCCGTGACCCCTTGGGTGCTCGCCGACCAGTCGGTGAATACGCCCGAGGATGTGGCTAAAATAGCCGATGCAAAGGCGGCCAAGGCGGTAAGTATCAAGCTGCTCAAGCTCGGCGGCTTTCGCAAGAGCGATGCGGTGGTCAGAGCGTGCCGGGCTGTGGGGCTGGCCTGCCACGTCGGCGGTACGGGTACGACCAGGCTGGTCGAAGCCGCTCAAGCGCATTTCATCAGCGCCACGCCGGGGGTTATCGTGCCCGCCGAGATCGCCGAGTTCGAGGAATTGGAAGGCGATCTGGTGCAGGGATTCGAAGTCGTCACCGGTGCGATCGCCGTCCCCAACATTCCAGGCTTGGGCGTGAGCTTGAACGTTTGAAATCGCCGGCGGAAGCTCCAAACCGTCTACATCTCGCTCTCCAAGGCCTCTGGGTCATGACCTTCACTGAGGCGAAAAAGACATCTCGTCGTCTTGTCGTCGCGCCTTTGCGCGAGAATTCCGAATGCCGCGTGCCGGATTAAGTTAGCCGCCGTGCCGGCGGAATAATCGCCTGAACAGGCGAGGAATAATCACTGAACCGATAATGATCGCCGCGATCACCAGCGCATAGCTGATCAGGCCCGGTTTGCGCATCGCGTATTCGAGCTGGGCGCCAAACAAGGTCAAGGTCAGAACTCCCGGAATTCTGCCGACCATACTTGCGAGCAGAAAATCCACGAGTCGAATGCCGGAGGCGCCGACGAACATGTTCACTAGGCTAAACGGGGCGACGGGAAGAACGCGCATCGCAAGCACCGTCAAAAACCCATGGTGTTGAGCTTGATCAATCAAATGGGCAACTCGCCGACCCGCGAGGCGATGTAATGACTCCGTGCCAATAAGCCTTCCCAACAAGAAACCCTGCGCCGCACCTAAGAGCCATCCGGCAGAACTATAGATATTTCCCCATAGCGGCCCGAAGGCGAAAACCGTTGCCAGGGTCAAAATAGTAATCGGGAAGAAAACCAGACTTCCGATGAGGTATGCAGCGATGACATAAAATGGTGCCGCCGGATGACTGCGCAGCGACTGCTGCCACTCCAGAATTGTTCGCAGATTGACCCAATGCTCCAGCGGCGTCCAGCGCCAAATGAGCGGAAGAGCAAGTAACAGCGCGCAAACCCAGATAACTTTCCATCGAGCAATTCTCGTAGCATGATCGCTATTGCTGATCCCCTCTTTTGACTTGTTTCCCTTTCTTCCCACTCTTTTGAGCGTAAAGGTCGGAGCCGGCCATAGCAACATTGAAATCGTTTTTGATAAAAATATCGAAATTTCATTTGACCCAAGCTGGCTGAACGGCAGCGCTGGCGCCGCCGCACATTCCACTACTATCTCGATTGCGCGCCGTTGTAGCTCGGCATGGCCGACCCATCCTGCCGTCTTTCGGACAAAAAGATCGTACCTAGCGAGCGCTCCAAGTCGCAGAATCAGACAGCGTTTTAACGATCCGCGAATTCCGCTCGCTTCACGCTTTGGAATTAGGTCACAGCTGTTCTTCTACAGGAAAGGTGAACAGCTCAAAGAATTTTTCTTTGATAGGGCGCGATTGCCATTCTTCGTAGGTGATTTTTCGTGCGTGCTTTAGGTCCTCGGCGAATATTCTTTCGAGATCCCGAGCCAAACCTCGGTCGTAGAGAGTTAGATTCAACTCCTCGTTCAATGCAAACGAGCGATTGTCGAAATTGGTGCTTCCGACGGTCGCCCACACGCCGTCGACGACCATGGTTTTGGAGTGCAAGAGAGCCGGCATGTATTCGAAGATCTCGATGCCGCCGAGCAGCATGCGACCGTAGTGTCTACGGCTGGCGCGGTAGGTGATCTTATGATCGATCTTTCCCGGCACGAGCACAACCACCTTTACGCCTCGATGCGCCGCATCGAGAAGAGAATCGATCATCCGATCGTCCGGAATGAAATATGAATTGGTAATGAAAATTGTTTTTTTTGCTGAGTGGATCGATAGCAGGTAGAGCAAGTAATTTTGAAAACTGCCTCCGACCGGGGAACTTTTCACAAATTGCGCGGGTGTATTGCCGCGCGATTCCAGACGCGGGAAAAATCCGTCTCCGCCGAGCAGCACGCCGGTAGTTTCGAGCCAGCTTTCCGTGAATGCGGCTTGCAGGTATTTGACCGCCGGACCTTCGATCCGAACGTTGGTGTCGCGCCAGCGATCCTCCGTCCGGCCGTCTCCCAGCCAGGCATCGCTGATTCCATATCCACCGGTGAAGCCGATTCGACCATCGATCACCAGGATCCGGCGATGATTGCGATAGTTATATTGCAACATTTTCCAAGGAAGAATGACTTGAGGCGCTTTGATGCGGCGGAAAAATTCCAGTTGGCAGCCGGCCTTGGTCAATATCGCCGGTATGTTTTCAGGGACCTCGCTGGTGCCGTGGCTGTCCAGCAGGAGATAGGTTTTCACTCCCGCCCGGCAACGTTCGGCAAAGCTCTCGGTAAACCGGTCGGCCAGAGAGCCGCCCTTGAACAAATATTGGGCGAAGGTAATGGTGGATTTGGCTTTCTTTATTTCACCGAGCATTGCCGGGAAAATCGTATCGCCATTTTGCAGAATCTCGATCTTATTGCCGCCGGCAATGGGTGCGTCGGTGAGAGCTTCAAGGGTGGGGAAAAAGGAAGCATCGCCGAGCTCGATATCGGGCACATCGTTGATCGCCCGCACTTTGGCGCAGCTCATGAAGAGCAACAGAACGAGCCAATACAGCGGAATGTGTAGAGGTGAAAATCTCACTTTAAAATAATGCCCGGCAAATGCCGACTGCTAGGTTTTTCCGCCCTGGAGGCGCCGCTTTAACCAGATCGTGCCGACGACACTGATGGCTATTAGTGCTACTAACAGCAGAAATGTACCGATCCCGGGATTACGGATCGCGCTCTGGAATTGATGCGCGAACAGGTTGGTAACGACAATGCCGGGAACCAGCCCAAGGATAGATCCTATGAAATAGTCACGCGGAGGCACCTTAAAGGCGCCGGAAACGATATTGACTACGGTAAACGGAGCGACGGGCAACAGGCGCAAGGTCGCAACTGCGATAATGCCGGTTTGACCGATCTTTTCCTCGACACGTTTCCACTTGGAGCCGGCCATCTTGCGCACGAAATCCTTTCCTAGGAAGTACCCTATAGCGTAAGTTACCACCGCCCCGACAAGACAGCCGATTGAGGAGTAGACTGTGCCGAGCAGGGGGCCAAAGACAATTGCCGTAATCAGGATCAACAGGGTGATCGGAAAGAGCAACACACTGCCGATGACGTAAGCGGCTAGCAGATAAAAATGGCGCGCCGGGCTGTCACGCAGCATGGCGGCCCATCTGGCGGTCCGATTGACATCGATTAAGTCGGCCAGCGGAGTCCACTTCCAGGCCGCTGCC
>CAYZXN010000104.1:0-7352 GCA_964482425.1 uncultured Syntrophobacteraceae bacterium
TTGGGCAAAGCGCGCTGCCTCACGGCCGTCGGGGACAATCCATCGGCAATCGCAGCCTACCAACAATACATAAAAGAAAATCCCAACACGCCGACGTCAACACGCCTTATTCTTAAAGTCGCCGAGATCCAGGCGGCAACCGGAGAGCCGCAAGCAGCGGTCAAATAATAGATCCCTCTCATATTTGGCATGGTGGCTGGAAGCTACGCGCGCCGTGCCTTACACCGAATAAAGCACCTCCAGTGAGGGCTACACAGCCCCCATGGGGGGAACCGCAGCCTTGCCAAGCTTTTCGCATTTGGGTGCAAAAAGAGTAGCCTAAAACGTCTGATAAGATATATTATGTAAACTTTCTCGATGAGCTTATTTTCTGCCAGAGCGGGTCCGCTGTACTCCCCTATACCCTCCCGCCACTAAAAACAGGCGCGTCCGCAGTGGCTTTTCTCGCAGAACGTAGCGCCACTCACCTCGGTATATTTCCAGCAGCAAATAAATTCCTTTTTTGAGGCGGCGGCTGCTCATCTCACTGCACGTGGTGCGCGAGGAGTGTTCGATCCACTGATGATGCATGGAACAGTTGCCGCGCGCGCTGGTCCGTGCGACCGGTGGAATCTTAAAATAAAGGCAGTCGTGACACGTATTTTCACAATGGGTTTTGGGGGTCCAAGCGGCCATTTTCAATTTTCTCTAGAAGTAACGCCAGAGCCACCATTTCTCAAATCCGATTTTGGCCCAGTAAATCAAGCGCGAGGGCCCCCATGTCCGTGCTTCGGTGACTCCGAACGGCGGAAAGCCGGTCGGATATGTGGTTCGGTTTGCGGCGGCGCGGCCCGCGCCGAATGCGAGTAGTCATATGGTGTGCAGCCAGAGATCCAAGGGTCGGCCTCTTCGGGTAATCTCCACGGCCAGATTATGGGCCAGAACGTCGGCCTCCTGGTGCGCCACGCCGCCGGATTTCGAAGCTGGCATGTCCGCGCAGTCGCCGATAGCGAAGACATTGTCCCACTTAGTCTTCAGCGATTCGTAATCGACGCGGATGCCGTTCTCCGTTTCCGCAAGCCCACAGTCGAACAAAACTTGAGCCGGGCGGTGCGGCGGAACCATCACGAGCAAATCGTAGGAGATGCTGTAATGATAAAGTCCATGGACGATTTTTTTCTCGGGATCGATGGATTTCACGACAAACTCGTAATGTTGCCTGATATTGCGCCTGCGGCTTTCGGTGTCCATCCAGACTACCGGATTGCGATGCTCGCCAGTAGGTTCAGGATCGCGCGTAAAATACTCGATCTGGACCGCATTTCGCATACTCTTGCTTCGAAAATAATCGTCGATCATCCACTGGGCTTCATAAGGCGCCGGCGGACAGCGGTATGGACCCAGAGGGACTCCCACGACAATGCGGCCGCCTCGGAACGCGGCCAAAGCGTCGCGTAGTTTAGCGGCCCCTTCCAACTCCCAGGGATGAATCGACGCCTCGGCGAACCCCTTGACCAAATCGGGCCGCGTCTGTAAGCCTAACGACACGATCAGATAATCGTACTCGACTTTTTGGTTTAGCAGCACGACCTCTTGTCGGACCGGATCGATGTCTAAAATTTCCGATCGTATAAATTTAACATTGCGGTTGGCCAGGTGTCCGAAACTTCGTGTGATATCGCTCGGCTCCCTTGCGCCAACCATAAGAAAAAGAAACGCGGGCATAAAGATGTGATCGGCGCGTTTGTCAATAAGTATGACATCATGATCGTCGCCGAGTTGTCGCCCCAACTTGGTTGCGGCGACAACCCCACCACTGCCACCCCCTAGAATGACAATTTGTTTCCGCCCGTTAAGTCTTGCCATTTACCGGTTGTCCTACATCAGTGGGGTACTTTCTTGCGGTGTGGCGTTGCCGTGGCCTAAGTGAAAGCCCTTTCAGATTGCGCAGCCGCTGCTCGCGCCACATTTCCTGTTCGTTGCGTCCTTCGCGCGTCAGTTCCGTTTCGAATCCGGAACTTATCTGCAAAAGCCAAAGAACGAATCTATCAGAAAGATCTTTGAAAAATTCCACAAAGGTATCCGACAACGTCCGAGCCCGTCGTAAAGTATCACCCGACGTTCAGTAACCAGATCTCCAATTATCTAAGGAAAGTGTCTTCCTGGCGGAGCTTTTCGCTTGCGTCCAATAGCCCCTGCGGCGACGGTCCGGACTCACCTATAAGACCGACTTGCCTGAGAAACTGCCCGATCTGTTCATGATCTCGCGGACTCACCGGAGCGTAAGGCCGTGACGGGTTGCCAATATCCACACCGAAATGTTTCATCGCCGATTTCATAACCGGCGGCAGACCATAGGCGCCCCATTTGCCCGGGAATAGCGCATAACAACGGGCCCAGAACCGGGCAGTTTCAAGGTCGCCGACACGAAATGCCTTGACGATCTGGGCACCGATTCTTGTGCCCGGCGGCGGCATCGTTGCGCCGGAACCGCCGAGCATCAACGTGACCAATAGCGGCTGCATGGTTGTAAAATAATGACCTCTGCCGGCAAGTTCAATTTGTTCAATAAGTCTGGATATTTTTGTAATATCTCGAGAGCTTTCCTTAAAGTATCGGATGTTATCGATTTCGCTGATCTTTACAAAGGCATCCTGGGGAGGATCGGCTCCCGGACCCGGATTGTGATAGCAGGTAACGGGTAGCGGACTTGCTGATGCAACCTGCGTATAAAACTCCATAAGCTCGGCGATTGTCGGTTGACCGCCCCACGGTCTAAGCGGCATCAATACCTGGACGAAATCGCCGCCGACCTGTGCGGAGTATTCTGCCAGTTCTATGACCTCGCGCGGCGCCGGGCTGGAACATCCAAGAATAACCGGCACGCGTTTCGCTATCATTTCAGTAGCGATGCGCAAGAGTTCTTTGCGCTCATCGCGCGACAGCATCGTATACTCCGCCGCCTCGACTGCGGCGATAGTGATGGCATCGCAATCGGGTATCAGAAACTCAATTTCTTTTTCGAGAGCTTTGTAGTTGATACGATCGTTATCATCGAACGGCGTCAAACAGGCGCCGATGATTCCTTGGATAGGCTTAGTGAGGGACATAATCGGTTAGTTCAAAAGTTCTGCGATGATGCGCGCGTGGCCGGCGTCGTTGCCTTTGATGCGCAGCGGAAGCGCCATGATGCGCGATTTTTTGCCCACAATCGGCGCTAAATTGGTTACATTTTCCGCGATCAACACGCCGTTGCCGAGTAGGGTGCGATGAACCGGAAAGTCGAACCCTTTGGGTCTGAGCGGCGTCGGCAGATCGACAGTAATGCAGTCGATGCCGAACATCTTGATCCCCTTTTCGACCATCCATTCGGCGGCATCCACTGATAAGTAAGGATGAAGATTGTAATCCTGACTCTCGAACTTTTCGTCCCACCCGGTGTAGAGCATCAAGATATCGCCCCGGCTGACTTCAACGCCGGATGACTCCAGGTCCGCGGCGGTGACTTCTTCGCCGCCTTGCTTTTTCACGGCAATGACGGCTCCGTTACCGACAAAGGCTTCCAAAGGCAATTCTTCAATGGACTTGCCGTTGGGCATGATATGGATGGGCGCGTCGACATGCGTGCCGGCGTGACACGGCAGCGAGAGCTCGGTCACATTCAACGGGTGTCCCTTCTCGAGGCTCAGACATTTTTGCACATGAACATCCGGCAGTACCGGAATCTTCGGCATGCCGTCGTAAATAATTCTTGAAAGATCGACCATCTCCATTGCCGTTTCCTCTCTATTGGCGGCTATACGCCATTTCTCCAGCTCGCGTAGATCGGATCCTTATCGACGAAGGCGCGTTTAATGCCATCGAATGCGAGCCAAAACTGATCCAACGTCTTTTGCACCGACTGGCGCACTTGCGCCTGCTGCGGTTCGCTGACCGCATATCTTTCCACGGCTAACGGACCGACCTTCATGTGTTCTTCATCGACGCCCATGTGCAGGGTCCAGTAACGGATGTCTTCGGACTCCCGATCGAAACCGTAGTGACGCGTGAGGCCATTGACGATCTTGGTCATCCGTTCGCTGGCCGTTCCTTCAAGGCAAAAGCCCTGGCAAGCGTAAAGCTCGAGCCATGTGCGCTGGTACATGAGAAGCTCCCGCCAGTCCAGAAACGCCTGGGTTTCAGGCAGCGGTCGTACCCGGTCCAGTTCTTCTTTGCTAAAGCCGCATGCCCCAGCGAATCGAATAAACAACCCTTTGTGGCTGTCGGTGCCCGTGATCTCCCCTGTCCCCTCCTCGACGACGTTTTCAATCCACATCTTTTCGAGGTCGGGATCGTCGGGGCAGCGGCTCAGCATTGCCGCAATCGGCTTGGGGAAAGGTTTTGGGAAAAACAGATAGAACTGCCCAACGAATCCTTTCAGTTGTTGCCGATCCAGTTTGCCCTCTTCAATCAGCCCGATGAGGGGATGATCCTTTGAATGCTTTTGCCGGACCATCTGCTGAATTTCCTTGACGAACTCTATGCTCGATAAAGCCATTACAACTCTCGATTTCTTCTGATCAGTTGAAGCAATGCCCCCGGCGAGATTCGAACTCACGGCCCCAGGATTAGGAATCCTGTGCTCTATCCACCTGAGCTACGGGGGCGTAATTAGAGCCGGTTTACGCTTTTGCTTAATATTCTGTTATCATCTTTGGCGAACCAGGGTCAACAGTGGAAAGCCAATTCGACACTTTGAAGGGACTCCGCAATATGATCGCGCGCGCGCTCCGCATCATTGCGATTTTTATGGTTGTTGGATTTCTGTGGGCGTGTGCAACGACAAATCCGTTGTCGATCACTCTCTACAATTCAAAGACAAACACACTGCGCAAATGCGCCGCCCGGGAATCGGCTCCACAGCAGCATACGCAAATGCTCGCCGGCGCCGTGGAGGCATGCGCGAAACAACTGGAAGCGCACGGATTCGTGCGGGTCTCTGACTCGTTTGTGCCCCCGCCATCCTCGAGCAAGGGAGATGGCGGCGGCACTCGTTGAGGCGATCGTTTCCGAGATAGATGGTTCGTCTGGATAAGCGCATCGCTAAGCGACCGCGTTTTGTGAATGAAGTCCCGCGGCAGTTACGTATTTCCGCCTTCTTGATTGACTTAATAGGCCATTCCCGTTATTAAACTAGAGTTTATCCGCCAGCGAGCCGTTAGCTCAGGCGGTAGAGCATCTGCCTTTTAAGCAGAGGGTCGCTGGTTCGAATCCAGCACGGCTCACCAGTACGTCCCCGTCGTCTAGCCCGGCCCAGGACACCGGCCTTTCACGCCGGCGACACGGGTTCAAATCCCGTCGGGGACGCTAATAATTTAGGATAGTTAAGAACTTGCGGTTTGAAAAGGGAGGTTCGATTACTTAAGGTAAGCGTCCCGCAATAATCCGCCTCAATCATCTGAACCGACGTTCCGCAGTAATCAGCGATACTCTTCAGGAGTAGACCCTTCTTGACCTGTTCAGTGATGAACGTATGACGGGTACAGTAGAATTTCCGGTGCCGGACACCGAGGGTTTTTGAAGCACGTAACCGGTAGTCGCTCGCCCACTGGTTAGCGTCTAACGAGCCTCGATGTTTGTTTAGAAAGAGTCGGTCTTCTCCGATCACCAAAAAACGGAAGAGTCAAAGGTTCGACCACGTCAATTGGAACTTGGACCCTTTCACTTGTTGCTGTCTTTGTAGCGCGAACTACTTGGAAAAGGGCGGCAAGTGTCATGAGCGCGAAAATCGCTATTTCATTCTTCGCTCACGACGAGAGCCAAATCGAATACTACACCGAGATTACGAACAACATGGTTGGTCGCGTACTCAGAGACCGGTGGAGTTATGCAGCGTAATCGAAACGAAGCCCTACCGACTCGACGGCGATGCAATCGCGGCGGAGCAGAAACAGCGGTTGATGGAGTTGTGCCGTCAGCGACTTGAGGCTTTCATGGCTGCACAGAAAGCGCGATCTCGATCATCGGTGAAAGTCTGACGGCTTCAGGCGCTGCCTTATAGCTGTAATACGATAAAACGAGAGCGCGACGAGACCGATTTTCGCGCAGTGCGGGAGTCGTATGCTCACCGCATCGCTGACTGCTCATTCTGCAGCACCGTATAATGGAACCCGTAGAAGGGTCTACCGAGCGAGAACTAACTAACAGCACAACATCGAGCGAACTCGCACATTGCGGAGAATGAGTTGAGCTACACCATCCGTGACGCCTTTCCGGTCACGCCGCTCCACACGCTGATCATTCCCAAGCGTCATGTCAGCTCGTATTTCGAATTAGGCTAAACCGACCGGCTATTCAGCCAACGATTGTAGAAAACGGCTGTACGGTAGGCTGAAAAGAATGGTGGAATTGTTGTCGAGCAGCGCCATAGTCGTTCCACGGCAAACTAAAGTGACGTGGCCGTTGCGCCGAGCACACAGCGCGTCGGTCGAGTCAATCGGTTTCAGACGAAATTTAGCAATTTCCCCGTTGGGCTGAATTGAGTAGCGCCAGAGAACTAGCGTCCGGCCTTCTGAAACCGCCCCAATCGGCGGAGCAACAAAAATTGTTATCTGCGTGTATAGGACCGGCGCAAGTAGGACGAAAAGAAGCAGAGTAAGCTTGCTCATTGGCCGGGTTACCTTTGTTCGTGGCTCTCTTGAGAGATGGTGAGCATTTTGACTTTCAATAATTGTCGTTTTGGGTGCGATCAGTGGCGAGAGGTTGAGTGTGTGATCGTGAGATAGGTATATGGTTTCGTTCTTGGAGCCATCGACGCAGTTCCTTTGGTTTCTTTGCAATATCGAAGAGCAAAAGGAAAGCCAACATGCACGAGGCATTCAATGGAAATTAAGGACGAGTTTGGAATAAGAGACGACAGCTCCAAGGGCGAACCTGACGCTAAGTAGAGGTTCAACAGCGAACCCGACATTGCGGCCTTAACTCGATCCTGGCCTCCGCTAGACGTGCCGCGCTGAACCGTCAGTAGAAATCTTCAGATACAACGTAAACCCGGAGAGCCACGCCGCTGCAAAGATATGAAGCACCAGCGCGGACGATTGTCTCGTCGGCGGCCAATGCTTACATGGTGTACAGAAAATGAAGTTTGTCATCAGCGGCTGCCAAATTCAGTGGTACCGAATTCTTGTGCATTTTGCTCCGACCGATACGAGGAAAGATTATCTTGGGGAGACGACTACCTGGGCGGACGCCGACGGCGTTTTGGCTCAGGGCCGCTGAAAAAGCTTCTGATGGTATTCGATGATCGACGACTTACGCTCATATTCTTTGACTAACCGGCAATATGCGTCTTGTCGTGTGGGACTGCTTAGATATTTTGCTCTCATGATGCCGTC
>CAYZXN010000105.1:0-11443 GCA_964482425.1 uncultured Syntrophobacteraceae bacterium
CGCGCGACTGCATTGCATCCGAAGACGAAAGCGATAATCGATATGCCCTCGAGCAGATGGCAAAAGTCTTAAAAGCAGACACCCGGGCATCGGTGGAAATCGACTTCTCCAATCTCAAGGAATCCACATAACAACCGCGCCAACCGAAGCAGTGTAGTCATCGAGGATTTAATCATCATGGTTCAATTTGAAATTCACCATCGACTGCTCGGCGATTGTCATCGACTGGGCAGACTGCAACTCTGCCACCTGTTGTTGCACAAGAATGCCGTCGTGCCCTGGTTTATTCTCGTTCCCGAGCTTGACTTGCCCGGCGATTTATTCGACCTGCCGGAGCCGGTGAGAAGACTGGCCATCGCCGAAGCGGGAACTGCGGTGCGCTTCATCAGGAACGAGCTTGATTGCGACAAAATCAATTTTGCCGCTATCGGCAACATCGTTCCGCAGCTTCATCTCCACGTCGTCGGCCGGCGCCCGGACGATTCCTGCTGGCCCGCACCCGTATGGGGCAATCTCGTTGACACGCGCGACTACACACCGGCTCGCGTCAGAGCGATAACCGACGTCTTGGCGCAAAAGTATTCCTTGAAGTCTTTTTGACGGGAGGCTGTGACAGTTAAATTGCGGCCGAAATGCTCGGCCAGTCTGGAGTCCAGATCCGCCGGCGCGCTCGGCATCTATTTGCCGACAAGCAGCGCCGTTAAATACGCCTCTGTGAGGGCGCCAATCAAAAGGAGAGGGACGATAGTGCTGGCAAAGAATCTAAGGGCGCGGCCGAGCTCATAACGAGGCTTGAATTCAGCTCGACGAAACAGGCGCTGGGCCGCCTTGACACCCAGCATGAAACCGATTCCGGCGCCCAGAAGAATTCCCGGCAGCTCGAAAACCCCGTGCGGTACGATGGCCATGAGCGAATTGACAACGCCTCGCGTTTGAGTCGAAAGCTGCAGCACCAGGCCTATGGCCACGCCGTTTACAACAACGAACGCCAGCGGTACGATCGCGAAAGCCATTCCAAGGAGGATCACCAGCAACGTTTTGATTGCATTATTGGCAAAGATGAGCAATGCCAAAAGCGGTTTGGGAAAACCAAGAAAAAGCTGGGATAACCCGCCCAGTGATTCGCCTATCTTCACCCGGGCAAAGGATGAATGCCCGGCCAGCAGAACCCCGGCAATAGCGCCTAGAATAAGCAGTACAGTAACCGCCGCGATGTGCGGCCAGAGCTCTCGGATGTATTGCCGGCGTGTCTGGTTCACGAGCACCTCATAGTCGAAAACCTATCTGCGGTATGATAGCAAACGTGATCAAAGCTGGCCAATCAAATGTACCGAACCGCGGCTCACTCCATTGTGATGGCTCGCCGCGACTAAAGCCGTTGTAAGAGCTAAAGCAGACATGGACCGCTGTCCCTGGGTCGATCTCTCGAAAGAGGACTACGTCGCCTATCATGATCGGGAATGGGGCGTGCCGGTTCACGACGACCGAATCATTTTCGAGTTTCTCACCCTCGAGGCGGCCCAGGCAGGGCTGAGTTGGTACACCATTTTGAGAAAGCGTCCCGCTTACAGAAAGGCCTTTGCCGGTTTCGATGCCGCGAAAGTGGCACGCTACGGCGAACGCCAGATGGAACGCTTGATGAACAACGCGTCGATCGTGCGCAACCGACAGAAAATTTCTGCGGCCATTATCAATGCACGGCAGTTTTTAGCGGTTCAAGAGGAGTTCGGTAGCTTCGATGCCTACATCTGGCGTTTTGTCGACGGCGAGCCAATAGTAAACAAACTGCGCAGATTGCAAGACTATCCGGCAACGACGCGCCAGTCCGATGCGTTGAGCAAAGATCTAAAGCAGCGCGGCTTCAAGTTCGTTGGTTCGACGATCTGCTACGCGCACATGCAAGCCACGGGCATGGTCAACGATCATGTCATGAGCTGTTTTCGCAGGCAGGAAGTCATCCGCGGCTACTGAGCAGGAAGCGAGCGGATATTTCGCCTTCATTTATGAACGAAGATGACCTGCCAATGTGTTGGTAATTCCCAGAACATGCACGCATACTGCCGCCGATCCGGTCATCTCCTGCGGGCCCAACGCGGTTGCAGCGCTGTTTGGTATCGGAGTTCATTTACGTTATTCATTAAGCAATCGGGGAGACAAAGCCATGCCTGAGGAAAACAAGCCGCTGGTCAGTATCATCATGGGCAGCCAGTCCGATTGGGAGACGATGCAGCACGCCTCTTCAACGTTGAAAGATTTTGCGGTGACGCACGAGAGCCTGATCGTATCGGCGCACCGGACCCCCGCCTGGCTGACTGAATTTGCCACCGCGGCGGAATCCCGCGGCATCGAAGTGATCATCGCCGGAGCGGGCGGTGCGGCGCACCTGCCTGGTATGGCGGCCGCGCAAACTCTGGTGCCGGTTCTCGGCGTGCCGGTGGAGAGCCAGGCGCTCAAAGGGATGGATTCGCTTCTCTCCATCGTGCAAATGCCCGGCGGTATCCCCGTGGCGACGCTGGCCATCGGCAAAGCCGGCGCCGTCAACGCAGCGCTTTTTGCCGTCGCGATTCTTAGCAACTCGCGACCACCCTTGCGCGACAAGCTGCGCCAGTTTCGCGTCACGCAGAGTGAAAACGTGCGCCAACAAAAACTGCCGTGACAGGCCCTTTCACAGCGATATTGCCTGGCTCGGTGGTCGGCGTGCTGGGCAGCGGCCAACTTGGCCGGATGTTTGCGATCGCGGCGCGGCAAATGGGCTACCGCGTGCATACATTTTCCCCCGAGACCGACACGCCGACCGGCCAAGTCGCCGACGTTGAAATCACAGCGTCCTACCAGGATCTGGAGGCCATCGGGGCTTTCGCGCGGGGCGTCAACGTAGTCACCTTTGAATTTGAAAACGTTCCCGCGGCGGCAGTGGAGGCGGCCGCCCGATTGGCGCCCGTGCGGCCATCCGGTTCGGTGCTGGAAGTTACCCAACACCGTTTTCGCGAAAAAACTTTTTTGTCACGAAATGGATTTCCGACGGCACCCTTTCTGCCGGTGAAAACCCTGGCCGATTTAGGCTCGGCTCTGGGTCAGATCGGCTGTCCGGCGGTTTTGAAGACAGCGGGGTCGGGTTACGACGGCAAAGGACAAGCCAAGATCATGACCACCGCAGATGCTGAGAGCGCTTTTGCGGCAACCGGCAACCAGGAAAAAATCCTAGAGGGCTTTATAGATTTTGAGCTGGAATTTTCGGTAGTCGCCGCGCGCGGTATCGACGGTGCTTTTTCGCACTGGGGTTTGATTGAAAACAGCCATAGAAAGCATGTTCTCGACCTTTCGTTTGCGCCGGCGCGTGTACCAAGGGAGACGGCGCGTAACGCCATAGCCATGGCCAACGATCTGCTCGAAGTTCTGGACGTCGTCGGTGTGCTTTGTATCGAGTTTTTTCTTACGCGAGAGCACGGAATTATGATCAATGAGGTGGCCCCGCGCCCCCACAACTCGGGGCATTTGACCATCAATGCGTCCAGGACCAGCCAGTTTGAACAGCAGCTCCGTGCCGTTTGCGGCCTGCCATTGGGATCCACTGAGTTTCTTTCAGCCGCAGGCATGGCGAACCTGCTGGGCGATCTATGGCAGGGTGGAGAGCCAAACTGGGCGGCGGCGTGTGCCTGCCCGGATGTTAAGCTCCATCTTTACGGCAAGGAAGACCCACGCCCCGGTCGCAAGATGGGTCACCTGACGGCCCTGGCGCCGGTTGCCGAGACTGCCGTCGAGCGCGTTCTGCACGCCCGCGACCAGCTCCGCAACCACAAGCCGTAGCGGGTTTAGCAATTTTCGGAAGTTAACGTCCTTGAAGGACGGCCAAGCTCATGTTGAAAATGATCGGCACCTTTATTGGCATTGTTATTCTGGCCGGCATCGGCACGATTGGCGCGGTGTATTACGGCTTGAGCACAGCGCTGACTTTGCAAATGCAGCAAACCGCGCTCGCGATCGCAACCAACTTGAGCGACGCGGCCGTCCCGTTCGTCTTGCGCAAGGACAGCGAAAGCTTACGCGAATTGATACAAAAGTACGGCGAGCTGACGGATGTCGCATACACACTGCTGGAAGATCGCAACGGTGTCGTTGTGGCGCACAATCTGTCACAGCTTCCGCCAAACACCTCCGGATCTTATCTTGATTTCAGAAGGATCCTTCGCGCGACCACTGTGATCGACGGAGAACCCGCCTTTGTGACGCGAGTGCCGCTGATGAATGGGGAAATCGGAACCGTTCATGTAGCCATATGGCAAGCCGCCATACAACGCGAGATCCAAGAGATAGTGCTTCCGATCGTGCAAATCCTTCTCTTTATTGTGCTGATGGCAATTTTTTTGGGTCTCTTTATCGCCCGGCGAATGACTAAGCCGATTCTCTCACTGGCACGGGCCGCGGACCAGATCAGCCGCGGTAATTTCGATATTCCGGTAGCGGTTAACTCAAACAACGAGCTGGGAGAGCTTGCACGTTCCATGGAGCGCCTGCGATCAAGCTTGAAAGCCGCGATGATTCGGCTTAACCCCTAGCGCTCCAGCGGGCGCTCCATCGTCGCTTGTCAAAGCCGGCGTTCTGAATTCAGCGAACACGGCCTCAAGTGAATTGAAATCTGCCAGAGTTCGCAAAGATGCGAATGTCGGAAAGATCATCGGAAAATTGTTTTGAGTGAACATGTTCAGGGCGCGGTCGGGGCTGAGCCAGATACTTTGGCTCACTTCCGCAGAGCTTGAAAGCGGCTGTTGTCCCTCCGGCAAAGCGCCGAGATAGAAACGGGTGTCAAAGCGCATTTTAAATTGCGCCGGCGTTTGCCAATGGGAAAAATAGACCAGTTGCGATGCGTCATAGCGCAAGTTCTCCGTTTCCAAAAAGGAGATGAAAGTCGACTCCGGCGCCCCGGGTTGCTCGCGCTTGGTAAAGCGGCTGTAGAGATTTGCCGCGGGCACCACAGGTTCTCCGTTGTCCTTCACTGCCAGTAGAACTCCCACTTCTTCGAAAAGCTCACGGATAGCCGCAACCCAGAGCCCCAACGCTTCTCGAGGACTGAAGTGTGAGCCGACGATCTTGCGCGCCGCGGCGGGGGAAAGGCCATGGCAGCGGCGCAATGCCTCAGGTGAAACATCCTCTTTGCGCACAGTGCCGCCGGGAAAGCAGTACATGCCGCCAAGAAAAGCCATTTTTTCAGGACGGCGTGTCAACAAAACCTCAATACCGCCTTGATGTGGCCGCCGCAGCAGGATCACGGTAGCCGCTTGTCTGGGCTTCTGTTTCTCGTTCATCGGACGCTCAGATGCGGATACTCGACGAAATGATGCCGGCAAGGCGTACCGGCGCAGTAGTACGTCTGAAACTGCCGCTCATTTTCGGAATAAAAGATAATACTGGACGAAACCGTTCCCGAAACATCGCCATGCACGCAGATCGCCTCCCGCGGATCGCTGGGGCCGTCACCAAGCTCGTGGTCTGCGAGAACTCGGGAAATCTTCTGAACGTAAGCGGCGACGCCGTCGATTGCAGCGGCTGCTTGCGAAACTTGAAGAAATTTTTCGTAGATGCGCGTCACCTTTTCGGACGGCCCGTCGAAAGAGGCAGTATTGCTGAAAACGTGCAATCCGGGCTGCAGCGGCATCGTTTCAATGCCGCCGTTTAGATTGTAAGCGACGCAGGCGCTCTTCTTGTCGGCGCTAATCAATGTAAATGGCTGGTACGCAGTCGCGTTGACTCCGTGCAGCCAGTGGCAAACATCGGTCGCGTGTCTTATTTCCAAGGTCTCCAGGCACAACAATCCGCGCGATCGATACTCGTGGTTTGCGGCCGTGTTTGTAACTGAGCGCCGGTTCAGAACACCCGCAAGCAAGCCGTTTTCGTTGACGCCCAGCCAAGTACCCCCAGCGCGCAAATCTCTGCCTGCGATAATGGCCGGGTCTGTGCGGATGAGTCCCGGCGGAGACGACGGCCGATCGTAATGTTCGTCCCGATTGGCGGCGACCACCAGAGGAAAATCTGGAAACAAGTTCAAATATAGCGCCAGAGTGCACACAATTATCGTTTACAGAAAGCCCGCTCGTTGTGCAACGAACCGCTGATTCGCGTGATTTGTCGTGCCGTTGCAATTGTGTTAGCTTCAAAAAAATTGAGAGGTGCTCATGTTTCAATCGGTGGATCAGGTCATCGCGGGCTTTAGCGCGCAGAACTATATTTGTAATAAGAGTTTGGCCACTGTGGTTTATCTCGGCATTTCCCTGAAGAAGCCGATTCTGGTGGAGGGTCCCGCCGGAGTGGGCAAGACGGAACTAGGCAAAGTACTGGCGGAGTCCCTGGGCATGGAGCTCGTTCGGCTGCAATGTTATGAAGGCCTCGACGAGGCCAAGGCTCTGTACGAATGGGAATACGCCAAGCAGTTACTTTATACGCAGATCCTCAAGGACAAGATTGGCGAGGTTTTGCAGGAAGCGCAAACTTTGCAGCAAGCCGTCAATTGCATTGCCAATCAAGACGGTGTGTTCTTTTCCGATCGTTTCTTGCTCCCGCGCCCGTTGTTGCGCGCAATTTTGTCCGACCAGCCGACGGTTTTACTTATCGACGAAGTCGATAAATCGGACGCCGAATTCGAAGCTTTCCTGTTGGAAGTTCTCAGCGACTTTCAGATCAGCGTGCCTGAGATCGGCACTCTGAAGGCAAAACACATCCCGCTGGTCGTGTTAACCAGCAACAGCAGCCGCGAAATGTCCGACGCCCTTAAGCGTCGCTGCCTGCACCTTCACATCGACTTTCCGGACGCGCTACGCGAGACCGAGATCGTCAGGCTCAAGGTCCCCGGCATAGAGGAAAAGCTGGCTCAAGAGGTGATCGATTTTATCCAGCGCATTCGCAAGCTCGACTTGAAGAAAACCCCGAGCATCAGTGAAACTCTCGACTGGGTCAAGGCGCTGACATTGCTAAACATCAAGCAACTCGACGACCAACTCGTCAATGAAACGCTGTCCACTCTCATGAAGTACGAAGCTGACATCCGCAAAGCGCATCAGGAGTTGCAGAGTTATCTCGCCGAGCGCCGAGCCATGCGCGGCGCCAGCGGCAAAGACGACAAGGATCATCTGCACTAATTCCCGGCTTTATCATGCAGGACCGGATTATCGAGTTCGCAAACGTCCTCCGGCGCAACGGCGTGCGGGTTTCTCTTTCGGAAAATGTCGACGCGTTCCGTGCCGTCGATCTGCTGGGCATCGAAAACCCTTTGCTCTTCCGGGCCGCCCTGCGCGCGACACTGGTGAAACGTTCCGCCGATCTGCGACCTTTCGACGAATTATTCGATTTTTTTTTCTTCGGCATCGGCCGCTCTCTCGATCAAGCCGATCAACAGCTTATGGAACAGCTTGGCCTGACGCCGCAGGAGTTTCAAAAACTCCTGGAGCAGGTCGAGAAGTTTCTCAAGCAGATGGATGGGGAGCTGTCCGACTTGACCCGGGCGCTGCTGCGCGGCGACAAAGGAGAACTGGAGCGACTCCTGCGGCAGGCGGTCGCCGGCGAAGCTCAGGAGGGCCCGCCGGAAGGTTTCCGTTTCACGCCTTTTACCCGCATGGCATCGCGCTTGGAGCTCGATAAACTCCAAGACGAAATCGAAGGCCTCAAGCTGCGCCTGCAAATGCTCGCAGAACACGGCGAAGATGCTGCGGCGGTCATCCGTTATCTCGATCAGCGGCTTAAGGATCTTTACCGCACGCTACGCGAGCTGATCCAGCAGGAACAGCGAAAGCGTGGAATGGATCCTTCAGATCGCAACCGTCTTGTTTCACTGGCGGAAAAGAGCTTCAGCTTTTACAGCCAAGAGGACATTCAGCGGATGAACGAGGCGGTCACGCGTCTGGCGCAACGCTTCAAGAACAGGCTTTCGGTAAGGCGCAAGAACGCCGCCAGGGGCCGGTTCGACGTCAAGAAAACGCTGCGCAAGAACCTGCAGTTCGGCGGTGTGCCGTTCGACATTCAACTGGATCGAAGAAAGAAAACCAAGCCGCAAGTCGTCATATTGTGCGACATTTCCGATTCTGTCTTGAACGCCTCGCGCTTCATGCTGCAGTTCGTCTATTCAATCCAGGATCTCTACACCAAGGTGCGTAGCTTCGTTTTCGTCAGCGATATCGGCGAAGTCACACAACTCTTCGAAGAGCACGATATCCACAAAGCTATCGAAATGGCTCTTACCGGCAACGTCATTGACGTCTATTCGCATTCCAACTTCGGCCGCGCGTTCGAGCTTTTTTACCGGGACTACTTCTCCATCATCACCAGTAAAACCACAGTGTTGATCATCGGCGACGGCCGTAATAACTATAACCGGCCGAGTGAATGGGTGCTGCGGGAAATTCAGCAGAAAGCCAAGCAGCTGATCTGGCTAAACCCCGAGAACCGCATGACCTGGGGAGTAGGGGACAGCGAAATGCCGCGCTATACACCCTTCTGCGATGCCGCGGAAGAGTGCCGTAACATCGGCCAGCTCTACAATCTCATCGAAACCATCGTTCCATGAAGAAACTGTACATACAGACTTACGGCTGTCAGATGAACCAGTACGATTCCGAACGGATCGCGCACGCAATGGCGCGGATCGATTACACATTAACCGACCAGCCGGCGGCTGCTGATCTGATCCTGTTGAATACCTGTAGCGTGCGCGACAAGGCCGAACAAAAGGTCTACAGCGCTTTGGGAAGCTGGCGCGAGATCAAAGAGCGCAAACCGACAGTTGTCATCGGCGTCGGCGGCTGCGTTGCGCAGCAGGAAGGGGACAGGCTTCTCAAGCGTGTCGCCCATCTTGATCTCGTCTTTGGCACTCACAATATTCACAAACTCCCTGACATGGTCGAGCAGGTCCAGTCGGCTCACACGCGGCCGGTGGAAACAGCCTTCTACCGGGATCCAGGTTATATGGAGGACCCGCACGGCAGGGCCCAAGTGCATGGTGCAAAAGCATTCGTGACGATCATGCAAGGCTGTAATAAGGTTTGCAGTTTCTGCATCGTGCCTCACGTCCGCGGCCGTGAGGTGAGCCGTCCCAGTGGAATGATTGCCGCCGAAATCGAATCACTTTGCCGTCAGGGCGTAAAAGAAGTCATGCTTTTGGGACAGAATGTTAACTCCTACGGGAAAACGTTGGCTGGAGAAATCAACTTTGCCGAGCTTCTGGCGCGAGTCAACGCAGTCGACGGATTATCGCGTATTCGCTTTACCACCTCGCACCCGCAGGATCTCTCTCCGGAGTTGATCGAAGCCTACGCGACTCTGGACAAACTCTGCGAGCACTTGCACTTGCCTGTTCAGTCCGGTTCCGATAGCGTTCTGTTAAGAATGCGGCGCGGCTACACGTGCCGGGAATATCTCGAGCGTATCGATCGTTTGCGACAACGCCGCCCGGAGGTAGCGCTGAGCACCGATATCATTGTCGGTTTTCCTGGCGAAACAGACGGCGCTTTCGAAAGAACCCTGGAATTGGTGGGGGAGTTGGAGTATGATGAAATCTACTCGTTCATGTACTCGCCCAGGCCTCAAACGGTGTCCGCTAAGCTTTACAACGATGATATTCCGCAAGAGATAAAAAAAGATCGGCTCAAGCGAGTGCAGGCGCTTCAATTAGATATCTCGTTAAGGAAAAACAAACAAAAGATTGGCAGCAGTGAAGAAGTTTTGGTCGACGGACAGTCGAAACTGAGAAACGGTCAGATCATGGGTCGCACGAGAACCAATCGCATCGTGAATCTGAGAGGAAGCGAAAGTCTGATAGGTCAATTGGTGCAAGCACGAATTACCGGCGCAACGGCCAATTCGCTGATCGGAGAACTGGACGGCGGAGAAACGCCGCCACAAATTAAACGGCAGGGGGAAATGGTATGACGAAACGGGACGATGCAATTCAGATGTCCGTGGGTGGGCTGACGCTCGACCCGGTAACCAAAACTCCCATCGTGATCCTCAAGGATACCGACAACAAGCTCAACTTGCCGATCTGGATAGGATTGCTGGAAGCCACGGCGATGGCCACGGAAATCGAGGGGATCAAGATGGCGCGGCCGATGACGCACGATCTGATCAAGAATATTCTGGGCGAAGTCGGGTGCGCGGTAGAGTCGGTGGAAATCACCGATCTGAAGGAAAACACTTACTTTGCTCTCGTGTATTTGAACGTAGCGGGCCGTCAGGTCACCATCGACTCTCGTCCTAGCGATGCGATCGCTCTGGCGTTACGGACGAAGAGCCCGATTTTTGTCGCCAAGGCGGTGCTGGAAGCGTCGAGCATCCTTCAACAGAATGAGGAAGGTAAGGAGCCTCCGGTAGAAAATGTCTCCAATGTGTCCCAGGAGAAATGGGCTGAAATCCTAGAAAAGATGACTCCGGATGATTTCAAATACAAGATGTAAATCCCCGCCGCGGCAACTAGAGATCCTCTTCAACATTTCCAACTTGTAAAGAACATGGCAACCAGCGCTAAACACATTTCCCGCAAAGAACTCCGCCAGCCTGATCGGTTCATGGTCTTGACTCAAAAGGCGCTGGACTTCGCGCGCGAGAAACGTACTCTGCTGATCATTCTTGGCGCCTTGACCGCCGCTGTACTCATCGTCATCGCAGCGGTGCAAGTCTACAAAGGGAACCAGAACGAGCAAGCCGCCGGATACTTTGAAAAAGCTCTAACGCTCTATCGAGCCGACAAGCACGGCGAAGCCATCGCCGAATTCGAGAAGGTGCAAGCCTATCGTTGGTCGCGCTATGCCGCGATCGCTCATCTTTACGAAGCCAATAGCCATCTTGCAACCAACAATCTGGAGAGGGCGCGAACGGCGGCTCAACGCTTTGTTGCCGCCACGGATCAGAACTCCCTGTACCGACAGATTGGATTGGTTACCCTCGGCCATATTGAAGAATCGAGAGCCCAGTGCCAGGAAGCGATCCAGCACTACACGGCGGCGGAGCGAATACCCGCCGCGTTAAAGGAAGCGGCGCTCTTGGGCAAAGCGCGCTGCCTCACGGCCGTCGGGGACAATCCATCGGCAATCGCAGCCTACCAACAATACATAAAAGAAAATCCCAACACGCCGACGTCAACACGCCTTATTCTTAAAGTTGCCGAGATCCAGGCGGCGTCCGGAGAGCCGCAAGCAGCGGTCAAATAATAGATCCCTCTCATATTTGGCATGGTGGCTGGAAGCTACGCGCGCGCCGTGCCTTACACCGAATAAAAAGCACCTCCAGTGAGGCCTACACAGCCCCACGAGTGGAACCGCATCCTTGCCAAGCTTTTCGCATTTGGGTGCAAAAAGAGTAGCCTAAAACGTCTGATAAGATATATTATGTAAACTTTCCTCGATGAGCTTATTTTCTGCCACAGCGGGTCCGCTGTACTCCCCTATACCCTCCCGCCACTAAA
>CAYZXN010000106.1:0-24412 GCA_964482425.1 uncultured Syntrophobacteraceae bacterium
GGCGAGAAGAACTCAGTGACGTCGTCATCGAAAAACGTCAGGCCGGAGGCGCCAAGGCGCTGGGCGTAGGCCGCCAGATAGAGTTTTCCACCCATGATGGCGGCTTCGAGTTGGGCGGCGCGATAGCCGCGGTTGCCGAAGCGTTGCAAGATGCGATTGAGATCCGCCAGGAAATAGACGTTGACGCTGCAGTCGGCCGGTATCTCCTGGCCGAGACCGAGATGGCCGGCGTCACGGCGGAAATCGCCTTCCTTGAGCAGTTCGAGCGCCTGCTTGTCGCGGCGATAGACGTAAGCGCCCGGCGGCAAGCCGTCAACCGCATGAACGATTAGATACAAGTCGTTTAACGTCCCTTGAGGTTCAGGGAGGAAATCCGCCGGTATCCCACGCGTCGCCCGATCCAGCATTGTCGAGAGTTGCTCAAAGCTGATTGACGTCTGGGAGAACCGCCGCGTTGAACCGCGCCGGATGACGACATCTTCGAGTGTATCCTGCGGCACTGCCTCATCATTTAAAGGTTGGAGCGAGAACAGCTGCTGTTGTTTTCCGCTTTCCTCTGTCAGATTTTCGCTTTGCGTCGCCTTCTCGTCCCGCCACGCCTTGACCTCGTCTTCATTTTCCAAAGAAGACGCTTCATGCATCGCTCTCATCGCAGGATAATCGATCTCTTCTTTCGACAGCGGCGCAGTTTTCAGAGTCAATGGTTCCACCGCGGCGGCGGCGACACCCTTTTGATCCAGCACATGACCGAGCGCAACCAAGCTCAATGCCGCTTCGCGTTGCGTATCGAAGCTCACAATCTGGTTCACCAAATTATCGACAAAACCAGTGATAACTTTGGCAGGCACATCGCGCGCCGCTGCCGCCGCCAGCAGATTGGCGAGAAGCGTGCCGTTATCCCAGTAGCAATGGCGGTATGCCCGCGACTGGTATTTCCAAGCGTTACGCCAGTACGTAGAGGCGGAGACGATTACGCAAGATGCACTTCCTATCGACGGTTCTTGACCGCTGGCGCTCGCTAGAACCGAACGATAGTCCCCTTCTCGCAAACGTCGCAATGCAAAATCATGCGGGCTGAAGTGATAGACACCGGCAGGCAAATCCTCGAGTTCATCGCAGGCAACATACAGGTCGATGTGATAGAGCGCGCCGGTGCAGGCGGCGGCGCGAAAGAGTATCTCTCCTCCGGGATAGCTCCTGCGCCTGGTGACGCCGGCTGACAGGAAAAGAATCTCGGCCAGCGTTTTCTTGGTCAACCTCGCTTCGCTGTGTGCTGAGCTTGGAACAGCGGAAAGGGCCGACAGCGCCGGCACGCCTGAAGACGATAGATCTGCCGGCAACTGAATCGCGGGCAGATCGGAGTAGATTTTGAAAGGCATCGGCTGACTTTCCCAGTCGAGGTAGTGCGGGTTACGGCGGATACTCTCATAGGAGTGCTTGGTATCGTTATGATACGCCCAGGCGGATTCGATCTTTCGATTTTTCATGACAAGCCTCCTGCCGAATTCATTTTGCGAGCGCTTTGATCACGCCTTCGTGTGCCGTAATGGACCGCTGTAGTTGGTCGTATCAATCGATCGACGCGAGCGCTAGATCGCGCCCTGAGACAAACAACATGTTTAGGTCGACGTGGAGCTTTGCGAAAGCGTAAACTTGCGCACGCTCGGAAACGCCGCCGCCGTGACCGCCACAATGAGCAGGATTATCGAACCGCCGATCATGACCGACAGCTCGGCGCCGAGCAACGCCGTGACAGCGCCGGCCTCGAACTGCCCCAGCTGCGGCCCGCTGTTGGTGAAGATGCTATTGATGGACGCCATGCGGCCGCGCAAGTGGTCCGGTGTCGCAAGCTGATTGATGGTAGCGCGCAGCACCGCGCTGATGGTGTCGCCGATACCCGAGGCGACAAGCAAAACGATCGAAAGCCAGAAAATCTGCGAGTAAGCAAAGAACATGAGCGAAACAGAGTAAATCGTCACGCCAAGAAAAATCCAGCGGCCGGCGTCGCGTACGCTGCCGATGAGACCGAAACCGACGGCGCCTGCCAAAGAGCCCGCCGCGCTGGCAGCGTAAAGCATACCCAGTCCCTGCGGTCCGACAACCAGTATATCGCGCGCATAAATCGGTAAAAGCGCCCGCACCGAGCCAAAAACGTTGGCGCCGAAATCCATCAGCAGCAGTGGAAAAATAATCGCGTGTCCCAAAACAAAGCGCCAACCGGTGCGCAACGAGTTCAGCGAGACGCTGCTCCAACCGGCGGCCTGCGGCAGGCGCACCCGGATGAGCAAGAGAGACAGGAGCATGATGAGCCACGAGAGCGCATCAATAGCGTAACATGCTGCCGGACCGATCAAGGCCAGCACTAAACCGGCGATTGCCGGTCCCGCAATGACCGCGACGTAGCGTTGCGAGCTGTAAAGCGCCGTTGCCCGGGCCAAATCTTCCCGGGGCACCAGATTTGCCACCAGAGAATGCCGCGCCGGCCCTTCAAGCGACGTCAGCAAAGCCAGAAACACCGTGACGACGTAAAGCGTCAAAGCCGAGGTCCTGCCGGCGGACGTGGCCAGCGCTAGCAAGGCCGAGACGGTAAAAAGCCCGGTTTGTGTCGCCATCATGAGCCTGCGCCGGTTGATTGCATCGGCGAGAAGACCGCCGAAAAGCAACATCGCTACTTGCGGCACGGCGCGAACTAAACCCAGGAGGCCGATCTGCAGCGGCGAATTGGTAAGCTCGTAGATCTGCCAGGCCATGGCAACCGTGGTGAATTGGCTGCCGATGCTGGACGACAACTGGCCGAACCAGAATAAGCGGAAATCCCGATGACGAAGAGGTGATACAAACGCGGGCTTGCTGCCGGGTCGGGGTGCGGGCACAGTTTACGTCTCGCGCCGGTTACTCAATTATTTCTGGCATGACGGGCAATAGAAAGCGCTGCGGTTTCCGATGGCGACCCGTTTGATGAGCGATGGGCACTTTCTGCATTTATCCCCTTCGCGATCGTAAACGCGCAGATGCGCTTGAAATTCACCGCGTTTATCGTCGGCGTCACGGTAATCTGAAAAGGAGGTGCCGCACCAGCGAATCGCCTGCTGTAGCAGCTCGGGAATAGTCCGCGCAATAGTGTGCGCCTGCTTGCGCGTGAGGCAACAAGCGCGGCGGGTCGGCTTGATGCCGGCGCGCGCGAGAATCTCATTGGCATAGATATTCCCGAGGCCGGCGATAATCTGCTGATCGAGCAGCAAATCCCTGATGCGCCGCTCGGAAGAGCGCGTAAACCGGTAAAGGTAATCCCCCGTTAGGTCGGCGTCAAAAGGATCAATGCCGAGCAACCGCAACTGCGGCAGCTCCTGAAGTATTTCCCTACGCGTCACGATCGTGAGGCCGAAACGCCGCGGATCGTGATAGCGAAGCTCACCGCCCTCGGCAAAATGCGCGACGATGTGATCGTGCTTCCTGCGCGGCGCATCCGACTCGAGCCAGATCAGTTTTCCGGACATTCCGAGATGAAAGACCCAAACCAGATCATCGGTCACCGAAATGAGAATATATTTGGCGGCGCGGCCAATTTCGAAGACGGTCTTTCCGACCAGGCGCGCCAGCGCTGCTTCATCCACCGGAATCCGCAGGCGGGTTTCCACAACTTCTGTGCGCGCGATGGTCTTTCCGATCAGGTGAGGCCGCAAACTACGGCAGACGGTTTCGACTTCGGGTAATTCAGGCATAAAGCCTCAGCAAGCAACGGCGCTTAGCGGCATGCCGCTCGACTTCAACGCACGCGTCAAGCGAAGAAAATCTTCGACACTCAACGTTTCTCCGCGTCGCTTCGGATCGACTTCTTCGGCGACGAGGAACCTTTCAACGATGTGTCGATCGCACTTCAGCCATCCGACCATGACCGTTCCAAGGGTCTTGCGGCGCTGGCCGAACGCGGCGCGCACCAGTCCACGCAAGAGCGGCATCTCATCCGGGGACGCTCGCGGCATCGGGTAAAGCTCGATCTTCAGGACGGTGGAACGCACCTTGGGCCGCGGAAAAAAGGCCTCGGGCGATACCTGCACTTTGCCGACCACCTGCCCGTGAATCTGGCACCAGATCGATAAAGTCCCGTAGGTTTTCGTTCCAGGCGCGCTGGCGATTCTATCGGCAACTTCCTTCTGCACCATCATTACCAGGGAAGAAAAGTGCTCGCGCAGATCGAGGACATGAAAGAGTACGGGCGTGGAAATGCTGTACGGAAGATTGCCGACCAATTTGATTTTGGCCCGCGGCAGTATGTCGGCCAATGGAACCTTAAGGATATCACCCGCGATGAGATGGAATTTTGGATTTGCAGCCAGTTCGCTGTTCTGCAAACGCTCAATCAGAAACGGATCCACCTCTACTGCCCACACCGTCCCACCCTGATCAAGCAGACGGCGGGTCAGAAAGCCGAGACCCGGCCCGATTTCCAAGATTTTATCGCCAGAGTTAAGATCCGCAAGCCTCAGAATAGCGTCAATGACACGCTCATGAACAAGGAAGTTTTGGCCAAGCCGTTTTCTCGGTCTGAACTCAGCCTGCCGCAGCGCCGCGCGCGCTTCCTCGTAAAGGGTCGGCATGCGAGCAACACCTCTGAATTCGACTACAACGTCAGATCGGCGTCTGCGTTGAGAGTAAAGTCATCCCGGCGCCCGCGTGTAATCCAATGATATCCGGTAAGAGCGATCATCGCGGCGTTGTCGGTGCAAAACCTCGGAGACGGAAAGTAGACTTGCAGCCTTTCGGCTTCTGCTTTCTCCTTGATTTTCTCGCGCAGGCGGCTGTTGGCGGCGACTCCGCCCGCCAGCACAATGCGGCTCAGGCCTTCAGCCAAAGCGGCTTTCATGGTTGGATTGATCAACATATCCACGACCGCTTCCTGAAAACTGGCGGCGATGTCCGGCACATGATTTTCCAAAGCTTCCTGATCCTGCGCCCGCAGATATTGCAACACCGAGGTTTTAATCCCGCTGAAGCTGAAATCATAAGGGCTCTTTTTCAGACGCGCACGGGGGAAACGAATCGCTTTGGGGTTGCCCGCTTTCGCGAGGTTATCGATGGCCCTGCCGCCGGGATAACCTAAACCCATCATCTTGGCGACCTTGTCGTAGGCCTCGCCGGCGGCATCGTCAAGCGTTCCGCCCATGTAGACATAATCGCCGACGTCCTTAACACAGTAAAGGAGCGTATGGCCGCCGGAAGCAAGCAGTGCCACGTACGGGAACGGCACTTCATACTCCAAGTGGATGGCCAGCAGGTGCGCTTCGAGATGATTGATCCCCACAAACGGCATGCCGCAACGAAATGCGATGCCTTTGGCGACGGATAAACCGACCAGCAGCGAACCGACAAGCCCGGGACCGCGGGTCACCGCAATACCGTCCAGATCTTCGAGGGCAATCCCGGCTTTGCCCAACGCGGCGTCAACGATGGGCAGGATGTTACGGATATGCTGGCGCGACGCGAGTTCGGGCACCACGCCACCATACGGACTATGGATTTGATCTTGTGACGAAACGACATTAGCCAAAATCGCGCGCCCGTCGAGCAGCACGGCGGCGGCAGTATCGTCACACGAGGTTTCTACGCCAAGAACCAACATGAATGAAGGATGATTACCGCTGCGCCGGCTGGCTTTCGGCATCGATACGCGACAGCGCTTCGGCGGCGGTCCGGTTTCCGGAATTGATACTGAGTGCCTGCTGGTAACTCGCTGCCGCTTGGTCGAACATGCCCAGAGCACGGAAATTTTCCCCGCGAAGCGCGTACACTTCAGCCAGCCAAAACGGCTCGTCTCTCAGGCGGGATTCGGCAACCTCGAGAAAATTGAGCGACTCCTTGTAGCGCTTCAGGCCGTGCTGCGCTTTTGCCAGCAAAAAGTGACCATAAGCATTCGTGGAATCGATGGAGATGGCTCTCTCCAGGCGATTGAGCGCCCTTGCGTGGTCACCGCTCTCGAGCAGCTTTCTGCCCTCTTCCGCCAGCCGCAGCGATGCAGCACGTTGCGGCGGCGTTGACGGGCCGATCTTAGCGAGAAGCGAACTGTCGTCGGCCAGCGGCGTCGGTGGTGCAGGCGGCAACACCTCAGGAGTCGCGACGGGCGGCGGCGGTTCCTCGGGGATCGTAATCGGCGGTATCGCTTTTTCAGGCGGTTGAAGATCCTGCTCGCGGATTCTTGCCTCTTGCGGCAGCGGCTTTGGAGTCTCAGGAACTGCCGGCGGAAGCGCCGGCGCCGGCGGGGCGGCAGGCCGTGGCTTGGCGCTTGGAGGCGGCAGCGGCCGGCGGTATGTCGCTTGCGGCGCACAACTTTGCGCGCCGACGACGAAGACGAGGGCGGCGAGAGCTTTGATCGGCCTGGCTGTCACGTTGAACCGGCTCATTGCCATCCCGAACCTTGGCGCGGCTCTCCAGGATGCAACGCACAGGTCACCGGCGGTGCTTCGTCTTCTGCGAACGCCTCACGAACCACCGACGTGCAATTCTGAGTCGCCAGTTGGCCGCTGATTGGATCGACCTCGGCGAACTTGATGCCGGGCGGGGGCACGAAATCGGTAACCGGATTGCCGGCGGTCGCGCGAATCATAAAATCGGTCCAGATCGGCAAAGCAGCCTGGCCTCCGGAAAGACCGAGCTTGCTTTGGTTATCAAATCCGACCCAAACCACGGCTAACAAATCGGGAGTGTATCCGACAAACCAGGCATCCTTGTAATCGTTGGTGGTTCCGGTTTTACCTGCGGCGGGCCGCGTAAAACCCCAGCGCCGCGCGTTTTCCCCTGTGCCGCGTTCCAGTACGCCCTTGAGGAGATAATTGATCAAAAAAGCCGTCTGCGCCGGAATGACTTTTTCCACCCGCACATCGCGCTTTTCAACCACACGCGCATTCGGATCGAGTACCTGCTTGACGGTCAGCGGCCGAGTGCGCACCCCGTTGTTGGCGAGCGTCGAAAATGCCACCGCGACTTCAAGCGGCGTCACTTCGGCGGCGCCGAGCGATAGCGATGGCACCGCCGGCAGCGAGCTCTGGATGCCGAGCCGATGCGCGACATCGCGCACCCGCCGAATGCCCACTTCACGGGCAATCCGAGCCGTGGCAGAGTTGAGAGATCTTTCAAGCGCGCGGCGAAAGGTCACGGTGCCATAAAAAGCATCGTTATAGTTCCCCGGCTTCCATTCTTTGCCGTCATAGGGCCAGGTAAACGGCGAATCATCAATCTTACTGACAGCCGTATACTTGTTTCCGTTCTCACCGCCGTGCATCAGCGCCGCAAGATAAACGAACGGCTTGAAAACCGAGCCCGGCTGCCGCTTGGCCTGAAAGACACGATTAAATTGAGACTTCTGATAATTGCGCCCGCCGGCCATGGCTTTGATTTCGCCGGTCTGGGGGCGGATCACCACGAGCGCGCCTTCCAGGCTATCTTCTTCGCCTCTACGCCGCAGGGCGGGATAAGCGGCCTCCAACCGCTTCAGACCTTCGGCCAGTGAGCGCTCCGCCATCTTCTGCAAGTGCAGATCAAGACTGGTGAAGATACGCAACCCCTCGGCTGTCAACATCGTGTTGGAGTAATTTTCCGCCAGTTCGCGGCGCAAGAAATCGACATAGAACGGAGCATCGTTGGTGACTTTCACCAACTGGCGATGCGGCAAGGTTTCACGCAAGGCGGCTTCGTATTGCCGCCGCGAAATAATTTTATCATCGAGCAATTTGGCTAGCACAACGTTACGCCGTCTCGTTGCGGTCTCTACGCTGCGATACGGCGAGTAGCTGTTGGGCCCGCGGATCAGACCGGCCATCAAAGCGATCTCGCCAACCGTGAGCTCGGAGAGCGGTTTTGAAAAGTAAAATTGCGCAGCTTCCCAAATGCCGTGAATGCCTTGCGAGCCTTTTTGCCCGAGATAAATCTCGTTGAGGTAGTTCTCCAGAATCTCCGTTTTCGAGTATTTCCGCTCCACGATCAGCGCCATGATCGCTTCCTTCATTTTGCGCGACAGCGTCCGCTCGCTGCCGAGAAAGAAGTTTTTCACCAGTTGCTGCGTTAAAGTGCTACCGCCTTGCACCACGGAGCCGCTGCGCACGTTAACCCAGGTGGCCCGTAACAGGGCGACCGGATCGACGCCGAAGTGGCGATAAAAGCGCTCATCCTCGATGGCCAGGATCGTGTTGATAAGCAACGGCGGTACGTCCGGAAGCTTGATCAACCGGCGCTCCTGCCAAACATTTTCATAGAGTCCCGTGACCAGCTCAGGTTCCAGCTCGAGCGAAAACATCTCCTCGCCGGTAATGCCGTTTTCCACCCTGCCTATGACGTTCCCGCGCATCGCGATACGAACGGGAACTCCCTTGAATGCCTCTGTCGGGTAACTAAAGTCGTGCAGGTAGATATCCAACAGCCCCTTCGGCCGCTGGTAGCGGTATTCGCCTTTTCGGCTGGGCGCGGCTTTCGTTTCGTGGTAGCCCAGACGCCGGAGCTTTTCTAAGAAATCGTCCGCTGGAAGATTCATGCCGACATAGAGTAAATAGGAATCTGAATAGATCTTCGAGGGAAAGTTCCACTTTTGCCCATCGAATTTCGCAGTTACGACCTGTTCCAGATTCTGAAGATACCAGCTTCCAACTACAATGCCGCTGGAAGTGATGAGAAGCAGGATAATGAGAGAAATACTAAAGAAGCGGATATTGGATTTTTTCAAACCGAAAGCTCCGGGGATATTTAGATAATCGCGCAGATTTCATTGAAAAGCAACAAAAAGAAGGCCGGGTGATCACCCGGCCCTCCACTCACGTAATGTTCAGATTTTCCAAAAGTCTCAACGTTGCGGTCTAAGCGCAAGAAACAGCGTGCTCTCCCCGCGCCGTACCAAGAAAAGCACTCCCTTCCCTTTGCGCCCGGCCGCCAAAGAGTTCTTGTAATCGTCTAAATTACGAATCGGTTTACGATCAATTTCGACGATAACATCGCCGCGACGGATGCCGGCTTCGTCACCGGCGCTTCCCGGCTCAACCGCCGATACCACGACGCCATCGGCTTTATCCAAGCCGAGGCTCTCAGCGATCTGCGGTGTCATTCTCTGCACGGTCAAGCCCAGTTCCCCTTTTTCAGGAACCGACGCCACGACTTCTTCATCTTTGAGCTCGCCCACGGCGACATTCAGGGTAACATCCCGTTTGTCGCGCAGAACCTTCATTCGCACCTTCTTATCCACAGGGGTACGCGCCACAATGATCGGCAGGTCACCGGACTCTTTCACTTCTTTCCCATCGAACTCGGTGATCACGTCGCCGACCTTGATGCCGGCTTTTTCCGCTGGTCCATCCTTGGAGACGTTGGCGACGAGCGCCCCTTGGGCCTTATCCATACCCAGACTCTCGGCAATTTCGGGTGTCACTTTCTGGATCAACACGCCCAGGTACCCGCGAGTTACTTTGCCTTTGCCGCGAAGCTGCGGCAAAAGCTCTTTGACCAAGTTGACCGGAATGGCAAATCCGATGCCGATGTTGCCTCCCGTACGGCTGAAGATGGCCGTATTGATGCCGATCACCTCGCCGCGTAAATTAATCAGAGGACCGCCGGAATTTCCCGGGTTGATCGAGGCGTCTGTTTGAATAAAGTTGTCGTAAGGCCCTTGGCCGATGTGCCGCCCCTTGGCACTAACAATTCCTGATGTGACGGTGCTATCGAGGCCGAATGGATTACCGATCGCCATCACCCACTCACCCACTTCGAGCTGGTCGGAGTCACCGAAGCTCGCCGGCGTCAGAGTCGTTTTCGTCTCTATTTTGATGACCGCAATGTCGGTCTTGGGATCACGCCCGATAACCTTTGCTTCGTATTCTTGCTCATCAGACAATTTGACCAATATTTTCTGGGCGTTTTCGACCACGTGATTGTTAGTCAAGATGGAGCCGTCGCCATCGATGATAAATCCGGAACCGAGGCTGCGCTGGCGTTGCGGTCCACGGGGAATGGGACCGCCGAAAAACCGCCGCCAAAAATCATTGAAAGGATCTTCCTCACCGAACGGGCTGCCGAACTCCTGCGGCCCTTGCGGCCCCCGAGCCTCGCTGACCTGGGTGGACGATATATTCACCACCACCGGTCTCATCTTTTTAGATAAACCCACGAAGTCCGGCAGTTGATTGGCCACCCTGACTTCGGCGCTTCCCCCTTCGGTCATCAAGTTGACGGCGCGACTGGGCGCCAGCCAGTCGAAACTTCCGCTGATCGCCAGGCCTACTAACAAGGACGCGATCGCAGCGAGGCTAAGACCCTTGAATGTAAATTGCCCATTCCAGACCTTCTTGGTGTCCATCGAGCGCTCCCTACCTCTTCTTTACCGCCTCGACGTATTTCATTCGAAGGTCGAAGAGAATATCTTCCATCAGCCTTTCTTCCGCCGCCACCAAATTTCCACGGGTTTTTTCCCGTAGCATTCCAATCATATCGATCATTTGTTTGGCCACGGGTGTGTCCGGCTCCACCTTCCCGGTCAGTGGATTTGCCATTTCTCCGAGGTGCATGAGCGCTTGCGTGCTCAGACTTATCACAAAGGTCGAAAAGTTGATTTCGGGCAATGGCATCTCTTCCGCGGCGCCCGAACTCGACGATTGAGAGGTCTTCTCTTCGGTGGGTTGGCTTTGATTGGTAACGTCAGGATCAGAAGAGTCTTTGACAGGCTCTTCCCGGGTTTCCCCGGTTTCGGGAGAAAACCTGCGTCGATCCTTTACCGTGAAACCTTTGCCCTCTTTCTTTTCTTCCTCGCCGGCCATGACATCCTCGTTGGGGAGAAAAAAAGCCTGGGAACTCCGGCTGCATCCGCAGTAAGCTCCCAGGCACTCCGCTTTTCAACGCCGATTATTTTGGATCATTCACTGCGTGAGCATTCGCCTGATGCGTGATTTTAGCGTCTATCCTACGCGTGGATTCAGGCGAAACCTCACAAGCTACTGTAATCCCGGCCCTTGCCCTTGTCAAGGTAGCGATAGCGGGGAATGCCTCCAGTTCGCGAATGACTTCAGGCGCACCAAACGCAGTCAAGCATTTGCGATGCGCGCAAGTTTTCATCGTCGGAAGCGTACAGGGAGAGCACTCGACATTGCGCGCCAAAATCAAAACACGCGGGCCGCGAGGCGCCCATTGCGCGCTATCGGATGGACCAAAAACAGCTACCGTCGGCGTTCCAACCGCGGCCGCCAAGTGTGATACACCGCTGTCGTTGCCGACAAAAAGACTGCAGCGCGCCAGCAATGCCGCAACTCGGCCGAGATCAGTCCCCCGTACGAGGAGTGAATCGCGCCAAAGAAAGTTGGACTCTCCTCTTTCTTCTTCGGCGGGGCCCAGAATGATCATGACGATGCCGCCGACCCGCTGCCGCCACCATCGGGCGACAGCAGCAAACGATTCTGACGGCCAATTCTTTTCGCGCGCGCCGCTTCCCGGTGCGATGGCAAGGACGGGACCTCCGTCGAGCGCATTTTGCTTCCAGTATTCTTCAGTTTTGGCTAGGTTCTCCGGCTTGGGAATGACACGCGGACGGCATACACCGCCGGTACTTCCCAAACATGAAAGATAGTAGTCAACTTGATGCATGGACGGCCGCAACGGCCGGAATGGGAATACGCGGGCTTTTCCACGAGTGACCGATAGCAGCTCCTCTACGAAGGTCGGTTGGCCGCTGCCCATCCAAGAAAGAGTATGGCTATAATGTCTGAAAAAACTGCTGACCGTGTTATCGCCGGAACCCTCTGGAATAAAGAGACTACGGATTTCAAGGCGCTCCAAAGACCCTACAGTGATGCCTGCGGGCGTCAATGCGGCGAATTCCGACCGCGCCAGCACGTCAATGGACGAGTACTTGGCTAAGCGCTCCAATGCCGGCAACAAACAAATAAAGTCGCCCAGAGCTCCGGGAAACACCACAAGGATTCGTTTATCGTTGTGTGGGGACATTAGATACCTGTTAATTGACATTAAATCGACAAGACTATAGCATAAGCCCGAGTCTTTTCGAGTTCCATTCCCGCTGTTAGAAAGTCGAGAAATCAGTGGCAAGTTCAAACGGCACCGGCTCGGTGCTCGATCTTATCGGCTCCACACCCGTTATAAAGCTGAAGAGTTTACCCGGCAAAGACGATGCGGAGGTATGGGCGAAGTTGGAGTGCTTTAATCCGGGCGGCTCTGTGAAAGATCGTATCTGCCTGAATATGATCGAGACAGCCGAACGTGAGGGCAAACTTAAGCCGGGTGCCACGATCGTCGAGCCCACCAGCGGCAACACCGGCATAGGTTTGGCGTTAATTGCCGCCGTCAAAGGCTATCGGTTGATTTTGACGATGCCCGATACGATGAGCGAAGAACGGCGCAGCTTGCTGGCGGCTTATGGCGCGCGTCTGGTTCTCACGCCCGATACCAAAGGCATGGGTGGAGCCATCCACAAAGCCGAAGAGCTGTTGCAGGAAAACAGCGAGTATTTCATGCCTCAACAGTTCAATAACCCGGCAAATCCTGAAACTCATCGTCGTACCACAGCCATGGAGTTGTTAAAGCAATTTAGGCGCATTGATGCGTTCGTCGCCGGTGTCGGCACGGGCGGCACAATTACGGGCGTCGGTGAAGTCTTAAAGGAACGTCTCAGCGCAGTCAGAATATGTGCCGTCGAACCGGCATCATCACCGGTGATTTCGGGCGGCGAGCCCGGTTATCACAAGATCCAGGGAATCGGCGCCGGTTTCATCCCGGCGGTTTTGAATCGTCAGGTTATCGATGAGGTCATGGCGGTCAGCGACGCCGACGCGACAAAACACACGCGGCGCCTGGCAGCCGAGGAAGGTCTTCTTGTCGGCATATCCTCCGGAGCTGCCTGCTGCGCCGCGCTGCGGGTCGCCAAAACTCTGGGGAAAGGTCATGTCGTCGTAACAATTTTCGCAGACAAAGGTGAACATTACCTCAGTACCGACCTATTTGGTGAGAAACGATGGATGCCAAATTCGAGAAACTAGAGAATCTCTTGCGCGAAGCCGGTAGCGTCATCGTTGCGTTCTCGGCAGGAGTGGATTCGAGTTTTCTTTTAACCACCGCATCTTCGGTGCTCGGCGAACGAGCGATCGCGCTGACCGCCTCGTCGCCCACTATGCCGCCGGGTGAACTCGAATCAGCCAAGGAGTTCGCGGCAAAACTGGGATGTCGTCACGTCCTTCTGGACTCCCATGAGTTGGCCAACCCCTCGTTCGCTCAAAACCCGTCTAACCGCTGTTTCTTTTGCAAAGACGAGCTTTACCGGCTCTGCCGCGAACAGGCGGAAAAGCTCCAAATTGCGGTAGTCGTCGACGGCACGAACTTGGATGATCTGAAAGATCATCGTCCTGGGCTCAAAGCAGCCAAGGAATGGGGAATCCGCCACCCGTTGATTGAAGCGGGAATGACGAAAGAGGATATCCGGCGCTATAGTCGGGCGCTGAGCCTGCCCACTTGGGACAAGCCTTCCAGCCCCTGCCTGTCATCGCGATTTCCCTATGGCACCGAAATCAATCTCGAACGGCTGCGACAAATCGGTGCTTGCGAACTGTACATGAAGGAACTCCGCTTCCGGGAGTTTCGGGTGCGCTATCATGGCGACCTCGTCCGCATCGAGTTGGCGCAGAAGGAGATTGGGCGATTCTTTGACGAAACGACGCGGCAAGCGATCGTGCAAAGATTCAAGGAAATCGGTTTCAATTACGTGAGCCTGGATTTACAGGGCTATCGCACAGGCAGCATGAACGAAACTCTGGCAGCCAAAACTATCTAGCTTACTCGACCCTGTCGGATCATCGCGTCAGCAAAAATCAAATCTTCGGGCACGGTAATCTTGATGTTAGATCTTTCTCCTTCAATGAGATAAACGGGCTCTCCCAGCCGCTCGACCAGCATAGCATCGTCCGTTCCCTCAAAGTTGTCGCGATATGCGGATTCATGGGCTTGAACAATCAAGCTTCTTTGGAACGCCTGAGGCGTTTGGATCTCCCATAATGAGTCCCGTGGCGGCGTGGATAAGATTCGCCGGTCATCCGAGAGGACTTTAATTGTGTCGCGAACGCGGACGCCGACAACCACCGCTTTTCGGACATACGCTCCCTCGACGCTACGATCAATTATTGCCGGGGACACAAAAGGGCGCGCGCCATCATGGATAGTAACGACAGTGCAGGCGGCTGGGATTTTTTCCAAGCCACGTCTGACCGATTCTTGACGCGTAGCGCCGCCAATCTGCATAATCCATGATCGCTGACTGAGTTCTCGGTCCGCCCTAAGCAGCAAGGCGCATCTGTCAAAATCTTTTTCGGCAATTACCAAAACCACATGAGCCACGGTCTTGCTTCGGTAAAAGGCGTCAAGCGCTCGAAAAAGAAGTGACCGACCGGCAACCTCCACATACAACTTGCTGATCCCGCCGCCTAGCCGTCTTCCTTCTCCCGCTGCCACAATGATTGCGGTCGCCTCCACCATGCTCAAAACCGCATAAAAAAAGAGCCGAGAGATCGATCTCTCGGCTCAAAGGGTGAACGCCCGATTTCGGCGTAATTCGATTTGCGCATTAATGAGTAAAGATATGCCGCAACTCTTCCAGGATCTTTTCTTCCGAATGGGAACGAGCAATAGAAAGCTCTTTGACCAACAGGTTGCGGGCGGTGTCTAGCATTTTTCTTTCGCCGAAAGAGAGTTCTTTATCACTTTTTAGAACAAAGAGGTCACGCAACACTTTAGCAATTTCGAGGATGGAACCTGTTTTAATCTTTTCGGTATACTCACGATAGCGCCGGTTCCACGTTTGTTGGTCGGTCTCAATCTTTTTTTGACGCAAAACTTTATAAACTTTCGAAACCATTGCGCGGTCAATTACTTTTCTTAGACCCACGGACGCTACGTTCTCGATAGGAATCATGATCTTCATGTCTGTTTCGAGAATCCGTAGCATGTAGAATTTTCTCTCGCTCCCGGATATTACATGAACGCGAATGGCCTCGATCTCTCCCACTCCATGGGCGGGATAAACTACTTTCTCACCAACCTTGAACATAGTGACCTCCTCGTGAACGATAGCTATTGAGCTTCGGCTCGATCTTTGGCGGATTTATGAACGAACGGCTACAGTAGTCGACTAAAGTGAAGCTGAAGGGAAAGAAGAAGAGAAATGGCTTGACGGGTGGAAGCAGCTGAAGACGGGAGCAGGATCGTTTGCTGCTTCTTATTAACATTCGAAATTCCGTTTCATATTGTTAACGCCGTCAAAATAGAATTGGCGGTCATGAGTTGCGACCGCCAATGTTGTAACGCACATGTAACTTATACAACAGAGCTAACGGGACGGTCAAGAGTACCTGTTGAATCTGCGAAAAAACTGTTTAATCAATAGTTTATACCTTAACATTTGACCGCCTGCTGAATTAAGGGGCGTTTCCTGGGCGTACCTTTAGAGCCATCACCAGTGCATCCTCTCCGTTATCGGAATAATAGCCTTTCCGCAGCCCCTGAAGAACGAATCCGAAAGTCTGGTAAAGTCTTTGAGCAGAGGTATTTGAGCATCGAACATCAAGAGTTACACGAACTGCATCGTGAGCCCGGGCAGCAGCCACGACCTGGTCAAGTAAAAGACGGCCCAGTCCCCGGCGGCGGAAGTCCGGATGCACGGCGATATTGTGAATGTCAACCTCGTCGGCAAGAAGCCAGAACAGCACATAACCCACAATCCGGCGATCGATTTCAGCAAGCACCGCGCGCGCACACTTCACCTGTAGCTCCTCAAGAAAGAACCGTGTGCTCCACGGGAATTGAAACGAGCTCCGTTCGATCGCTATCACCTCATCGATGTCTGCCGAAGTCATAGTGCGAAACGATGCGAGCTTTCCCGAAGTAAAAAAGCCACAAGGTGCTTCATTACCCTGTGGCTCGCGCTTGTCAATTGTAGAACCTCCGACGAGCTTGTTCCTAACGATAACCGGCTCCCAAACCGCTGCTTAAATCCTTCAGAAGAAAAACTTCGAGCAGTTTATTTTCAAATTTGTGCGCGAAACCGACGATTCGCTCCTGCACCGGGATTACCGTCGTAAACTCCGGAGGAAATGCGCCCACGCTCGATGAAATTTTTCTCACCCGCTCATCCATGCACTTGCCGCGGACGATGAGCTGACCTTCCTTCAGCGCTAGATCGTAGTCATAGTCCGGCATTTCGTCTGGCAGCTGCGATCGAGGAGCGATACCGATATCAGGTATCCAGCGAGGAAACTCCAGACGCAGCAACAGCGCCCCGCCACGATCTTCGACCGTGTAAACGTTACCGTAGCGTCTCTCGCGCTCAAGTTTTTCGTCGAAACCTTTCGAATAAAAGCCATCGACGGGAATTGGCAGGTGGCGCACCATGCCGGTCTGACGGGCCAAAATCGGTTGCACCAGTAAAGCCAAAGGCCCGCCATAGATTGCCGCGGGAAACTTCATCTCTTCCGGTGGCTTGGTATAAAATATCCCATCTTTGAGGCGAAAAATACCCTCCGCTACGGCCAGGATGATACCCAGAAATATGAAAATATTGATGTCCTGGCTAAAAATGATTGCGGATCCTCGCAAGACCGCCGCTAACGCCACAAGCAGGGCGGGATACAATACCGCATTGTGAAGGATGTTAAGGCCGGTGCTTCCCGCAACACTGAAGATTACCGCGTTCTGTACCGTCGCCTCTAACCTTTTCTTGCTCTCATGAGGTAAAGCGCCGAGTACCGGCTGCAAAAGAGCAATGACTAAACGGCCCACTCCCGTTAACTTGCGGCTACCGCGGAATTGCCGCGCCACCTCATCAAAGTCGTTTGGCAACTCGCCGGAGAAGACTTTTTTTGGTCTTGGCGCTTGTTTCGGCTGCACCGGCGCAGCCTGCGGCATCGGTCTCACAACGGCTGGACTCGAGGATGGTTTGGCCGCGGGAGCGGCAACCGGAGTCACGGGTGTCGGCGGCGCGGTAGGCGCGGCAACTTGGATCTCGCGAGCTGAAACCGGCTTTTCAGTCGAGGCAACCGCAGCGGCTTGATCTCCATCGCCTTTTCGGAAGCGCGACTGAAAGCTTTCTCCAAAGCTTATCTCTGGATGCAAAGCCTTCGCCCGAGCGATCAAGACCTCCTCGCTTTCGATGTTATTCGGATCGGTTACACAAACGTCGACGGGACAGACAGCTGCACAAGCCTCATAGTCGTGAAAACCCACGCACTCGGTACATAGCAGCGGATCAATGACGTAGACCGGGTCGCCTTGGCTGATCGCGTTATTTGGGCATTCGGGTTCGCACGCGCCGCAATTTATACAGTCGCTGGTAATCGTGGTTGCCATTAATGAATGAACTCCGGAACTGCTTTTTAATTACTTGTTTAACCAAAAGTTGTCAATATAAACGGCTCTGTTGCATGTAGCGGAAAGATCATGTTACCTATCGAAGAAAGGCGGCGTACCCAAGTGGTTAAGGGAGAGGTCTGCAAAACCTCGATGCAGCGGTTCGAATCCGCTCGCCGCCTCCATTTAGTACTCGAAATCATTTACCATTCTTGAGTAGCGGCATCGTCTCCCAAAAAATGTTCCGGTTTTTAACCAACGTCGAGACTAAAGCGGCGCTGATCAATTCGCATGAACAACTTCGCTGTTCGACGTCCATTCAACGGTTGTGAAGCCTGACGGCTCACGAGCCCGGCGACGACCTGCTCAACAGAACGTCAAGCTCCCCGGATTGATCCAATTCTTGCGCATCGTCATAGCCCCCGATGGCATTGCCATCGATAAAAATCTGCGGCACCGTTCTTCTGCCCGACAACCGTTCCATCTCTGATCTCAGGCCTGGATCTTTCGCGACGTCAATTTCGGTGAATGCGACGTTTTTGGCCGCAAATAACGACTTCGCCGCCCTACAGTAAGGACACCAACTTGTTGTGTAGATGACGACATCTGGCATGGGTTCTCCCGCGATCGGTTTCGAATTATTGCAACCTGGAGTTTATTTTGACATTACTGGGCCGTGAAATTAATAGGCCTGACCGGCGGCATTGCTTCTGGTAAAAGCACCGTCGCCGCGATTCTTCGCCGCCTCGGGGCGCGGGTGATCGACGCCGATGCGCTGGCCCGTCAAGTTGTCCAACCGCACCAGCCGGCCTGGAACGAGATTGTTGAAGCCTTCGGCAAGGACATCTTGCAGGCGGACGGCACACTTGATCGCACGAAGCTCAGAAAAATTGCATTTAAAAACCCCCAGGCGCGAAAACAACTGGAAGCTATCACTCATCCAAGAATTCGCCGTCTGGCGCAAGAGAAGATTGCAGATTATCGCGCGGCTGGCACTCCGCTTGTAGTCTACGAGGCGCCGCTGTTATTCGAGACCAATATTCACCACTGGCTGCGTCCCGTGATTCTGGTAGCTTGCGATAGCGCAACGCAACGACGGCGCCTTCAACAAAGAGACGTCTTAACCGCCTCGGAAATTGACAGGCACCTTGAAGCGCAAATGAGTTTGGCAGATAAACGAAAACTCGCAGACTACGTGGTTGAGAACGACTGCAGCCTTGAGGATTTGGAGAAGACAGTCACGGCTCTCGTACAGACGATCGTGGCTACTTAACCCGCTCTAGATAACTACCATCGGCTGGATCGACCCGGACTTTGTCGCCGATTTGAATAAACGGCGGCACTTGAATCGTGACTCCCGTCTCGAGCTTTGCCGGCTTGTAGGACGCGCTTGCCGTTGCACCCTTCATCGAGGGCTCGGTATCTATCACTTCCAAGTCGACAGTGGACGGCGGGCTGATGCCCACCGGCCTACCTTCATACAATTCCATCTCAACCATATGATTGGGCAGCAGAAACGACAGAAGGTCGCCGATGTCTTCAGCGGTCAGCGTCATTTGCTCGAAGTTCTCAGTATCCATGAACGTGTGCAGATCGCCTTCCGCATACAGGTATTGCATCTGCCGTGTTTGGAGAATCGCCTGATCGACGCGATCCTCGGAGCGAAACTTGTATTCAGTGCCGACGCCGGTGCGCAGACTTTTCATCTTAGTCTGCATGAAGCCCCGTTTGTTGCCGGGAGTCAGATGGTGAACCGCGGTGACACGATAGAGATCTTTTTCATGGATTATAATCATACCCGGTCTGAGTTGCGTGGCCTGGATCATCCTCTAGCTTCCTTCCTTACCATTCTGGTCCCTGTTGTTAGCAGTTTATTACAGCGGCTTCAACGCGATTGCCGCCGCCCATCGATACATTTGGTGATCGCCGCTAAGCATACAAACCGCGCCACAGCATGGCACGAGCCACCCGCTCAATGCCGATCATGAGCGCCGCCAAGCGCATATCGACACTATGCTTGCGGCTCGTATCGAGCACCTGATGAAATGCCCGGACCAGAATATCGCGCAACTTAATGTTGACCTCCTCTTCTGTCCAGAAGAAATTCTGCAGATCCTGCACCCACTCAAAGTACGACACCACGACTCCGCCGGCGTTGGCCAGGATATCCGGAATGACGAAAATATTTCTGTCTTTGAGAATTGCGTCGGCTTCCGGAGTGGTCGGACCGTTAGCACCCTCGGCCAGAATGCGACACTGCAAACGCGCGGCATTTGCGCGGGTAATCTGCATCTCCAATGCAGCGGGCACTAAGATGTCACACTTGAGCTCGAGCAGTTCGCTATTGCTGATCCGCTCACCATGTGAGAAATGCTCGAGGCTATGATTCTGATTGGCCAGCTCCAGTAACTTCGAAATCGGCAAGCCTTTAGTATCATGGAATCCGCCGGTACGATCTGACACTCCGACGATTCTGACACCGATATCGCTCAGCTCTCTCACCGCAACCGAACCGACGTTGCCAAACCCCTGAACCACCGCCGTGCAACGGGTTAGATCCATTGCCAAATGCTTGGCGGCTTCGATAATTGTATAAACAAGCCCGCGGCCCGTAGCGTCTCTTCGCCCCAATGTACCGCCGATCGCAACCGGTTTTCCGGTGACGATTTCGGGCACCGCGTGCCCCTTGTGCTGCGAATAGGTGTCCATAATCCATGCCATCACCTGCTCGTTGGTACCCATGTCGGGCGCCGGCACGTCAACCTCCGGCCCGATCAGGTTCAGGATTTCTGCGGTGTAACGGCGGGTCATCGACTGAAGCTCCTGGCGCGAAAGCTCCGCGGGATCACAGGCAATGCCGCCCTTGGCGCCACCCAGCGGCAAACCAACCAGCGAACATTTCCACGTCATCCACATCGCTAACGCCGACACTTCGCCGAGATTGACACTAGGATGATAGCGCAAGCCGCCTTTGAACGGTCCCAGCACATCGTTGTGTTGAACGCGATAGCCCGTGAAGACATGCACCGAACCGTCATCCATCCGCGTCGGAACGCTGACAAGCAGCGCCCGGTCCGGCCGGCGCAAGCGAGCGGCGAGATTCGGATCGAGGTTGAGCTTGGCCGCCGCGACTTCGAACTGTTGCACGGCCATCTCGCTGGTTTCATTGCGCCATTCAAGAGTCGACATACAAGCCCCTATTCATTTCAGCGGTATCGCCGGGCACTTGTGCTATCCGGGCGGCCAACTCATTGAGCGGCCGCCGAGCAGATGGAAATGCAGATGAAATACCGTCTGGCCGGCATCGGCGCCGCTATTGACGACTATGCGATAGCCGCTCTCGGCAACGCCGAATTGTTCGGCTAAGTGCGCGGCCGCGAGTAAAATCGCGCCCGCTACCGTCGAATCGGACGCGGTGAACTCCGACGCGTTTGCGATATGTTTGCGGGGTATGATGAGTATATGAACCGGCGCTCGCGGAACGATGTCCTTGAAAGCCACTACCGCTTCGTCACGATAAACGACATCGGCTTTGATCTTGCCGTCGATGATGCCGCAGAAAAGACAATCGTTCATGGTTTCCCCTCAGGCCCTACATTGTCAACACGGCGATGAGAGTCAATCCTCAGCGCGCGTATTGTCGGCAGCGAAAATCTCGTCGCCGTCAAACTCGAGCGGCACGCTCTGAAGCGACAACCCCGCGCAGGGGCCCCAGATGCACTCACCCGTCTCGGGCTCAAAGACAGCGCCGTGATTGGCGCACATCAGGTATCGCCGGTCGGTGGAGAAAAACTGGTTGTCGACCCAGTCCAGCGTGATGCCGACGTGCGGGCAACGGTTTCTATAAGCGACAAATGTTCCTTGATAATTGACGAGCATCGCCTCAAGCTGACGTTCGCCGGAACGAATCGTGAACTTCTTACTTGCACCGTGCGCCAATTCGCCCATTCGGCCGACCAGCTTCCGTTTGGAGGTTTTCTTTACTTCGCGTACACCCATCTTCAACCTCTACTCCTTTACTCCTTTAGGTAAGATAAATCTTCTTGAGGACATCCGACCAGAATCTCGCCGCGATCGACGCGCACTGGCAGACGATACAGCGCTTCGCCCTTGCACGGTCCGGAGACGCACAGACCTGTGGCAAATTCATACAACGCGCCGTGGGTATAACACATTAGATATTTTCCATCCTCGCTCAAGAACTGATCCCGGATAAAATCCAAGGGGGTCGGCATATGACGGCATCGATTGACATAGGCATGGAAGTTCCCATCCTCATTCACCAAAAAAGCATCGACCCGGTACTTTTGGCAAATGATCCAAAATTTCCGAACCGAACCCTCATCCATCTCCTCGACCCGGGCGACCATCCGAGCGCCGTCGCGGCTTTCATCCTGCATCCGTTTCTTGTCGCGCTGAAACCGAAACCGCTGAATGGCCAAACCGGCCAGATAAAGAACAAGAAACAGCAGCGAGAGATAAACCGTGACTTCCATCTTGAGTCTTAAGTCGATGTGGAGATTACTTGGTATCTTTGTCGACCGAATTACGGATACGCTTCACCGCCTCCGGCGTCTGGCGGCCCGCTATCCCCATCACCTTCATAAGTTCGCTGGTCATCTCGGCGGTGACCTGATCTTGAACGCTGCCCTGGCCGTCCGGATCGGCTTTCAAAAAGGCCATGATTTTCTCTTTAGCCACTCCGGTTTGCTCCAACCCGTCAAGAAATTCTCCAAAGCCGACGCGACCACGCAACTCCTCAACGCGGGCCATGAGCCTCTTACAGTCCGCGCACATGCGCGCCCACAGCTTTGAACGATCGCCGCAATATACGCACTGCCGCATAATAAATTCCACCCATTCTACTGAGCGCAAAGACTACGACTTGCCTGCCATTGCCTCAACCCACAAGCTCTGAAGCCGGTAGGCCAGATCCGCATTGGCGGCGACTACGCCGCGGTGCTTTGCCTGCTGGCGGTTAAAAATCAATCCATCACCGGCCCCTTCTATCACCTTGCCGCCGGCTTCCAGAACCATCAACGTCCCCGCGCAGATATCCCACTCGTGAATCGAGCGGAACGTCAAGGTGCCGTCGCCATCTCCGCCGGCCACTTTCGCCAGGCGAAACGCAATGCTCCCGACCTGCTGGATTTCACAGTGATCGACGAAGACCTGGAAACGTCGTTGCGGCTCGGAACGGCTCACCAACAGCAAGGCTCCATCAAGGGAACTGCGCCGCGAGACTTGAATCCGCTTACCGTTTAAATAGGCCCCCTGCCCGGCTGCTGCTTTATAGAAGAGTTCTTGTGCCGGATTATAAACCGCCGCCACGGCAGGGCGGCCGTCGACGACAAACCCGATGGAAACGGCGAATTGCGGAACTCCTTCGATAAACTCCTTGGTGCCGTCGATGGGATCGATGATCCAAATGCGCGAACAGCCCAGCCGCTTCGCATTATCCTGATCTTCTTCTGAAAGCCAGCCGTCCCCCGGGAACTTGCCGCTTATGATCTCGCGAATTTTACGATTCGCCGCGATATCGGCGGTGGTCACCGGATTGCCTTTACTCTTTTCCCGAACATCGAAATTTCCCTTGAACAACCCCATGATAATAGAGCCAGCCGCCCGCGCCGCTTCCTCGGCGGCGTCCCACTCCTCTTGATATGAAAAATCAGCCGTCACACACACCTCACCTTTCAACCCCTGCTTGCTTTTGTTTAAACACCACGCGGTGCAGCACGGCAACCAAATGCACTTGCACACATTCGTTAGTTGAGAGTGACCTCGTCGATATCGACCGCGATGACGGCACCGGCTTTGCGCATCGCCTGGATAGCTTGTTCCGAATCCCCGGGCTTGAGATTGACGCCTCGAATGGCGTCGCCGAGCACCACCACAGCGAAGCCCTGCTTTATTCCATCGAGGGCCGTGAACTTCACACAGTAATCGGTGGCTAAGCCGCCAACGAATATGCGCTTGACGCCAAGTTTGCGCAGCAACTCTGAGAGAGGGACTCCCGAATCGTCTTTGCCATGGAAGGCGGAGTAGCTGTCTTCATCCGCAGCCATTCCCTTGGAGACCAAAATCGCGTCCTGCGGGAGCATTAAATCAGCATAGAATGCGGCTCCGTGCGTCTGCTGGACACAATGAACCGGCCATACCCCACCATATTCCTTAAAATGAGTTGTCTTTTCCGGATGCCAATCGCGCGTGGCGATGACCGGCAGCCGCGCTGCTGTGAACTTCTCGATATATCGATTCAAGACCGGAACGATCTCGTCGCCGTTGTTCACCCCCAAGGCGCCGCCAGGACAAAAATCATTTTGCACATCGACGATCACCAATGCATTCTTAGCCGTCATCGATTTCTATTATAGAGAATGATACGGTCGTTGCAATTGTGAGTTGGAAACGGTGAATCGCTAATATGACGATCAAAGCAGTCTTCTTCGATGCTGCGGGAACATTGATCAAGACCTCGAGGCCGGTGGCCGAAAGCTACATGGCGGTGGCGGAAAATTACGGCATGAAGGTTTCCGGCGCAGAAGTTTCCGAGCGCTTTCGCAGTTGTTTCGAGGCATCGCCACCGCTTGCGTTCCCCGGCGCAACGGAGCCGGTCGAGCAACTTGAGCGCGAATGGTGGAAGCAGCTGGTACGGTGCGTTTTCGAGCCTTGGGGACGCTTCGAGCAGTTCGACCGTTTTTTTGACGAGCTATTTGCCTACTTTGCCAGACCGGAAGCCTGGACGCTCTATGCCGATGTCCTGAAAACATTGCCGCTCTTGAAAAAGCGCGGGCTGATTCTATGCGTTATTTCCAATTTCGATTCGCGGTTGATCGGCATAATGGAAGGACTCGAGGCCGCGCATTGGTTCGAAGAGATTATACTCTCGAGCCGAGTCGGGCACGCAAAACCCGCTCGGCAGATCTTCGACAAGGCTTTGGCGCGGCACAATCTCGCGCCAGAAGAAGCCATGCACGTGGGAGACAGCGAGGAAAGCGATCTGTGCGGCGCTGTCAACGCAGGTATTACCGGCATTCTCATC
>CAYZXN010000107.1:0-11900 GCA_964482425.1 uncultured Syntrophobacteraceae bacterium
TGGTAACTCCGGTGAGACAATGGGCAACGAGGTTCGCATACTCAGCCTGGTTTACTGACAGAAAAAAAGCGCTGCTCCACCGGTGAGATACTGCTGTTGACTGCGGTACGGCACGAGTAACTTGCCGGGTGTCATTGCAATAAGAAAAGTCGTTCAGCCTTCATCGGAGTTACCACCCAGCCTCTTCTTTCATGTCCACGCGTCATGAAGCCCGAAGCACCCGATCTTCGCTGAGGGTAAGCGCCGCTTGTCGTTCAAAGCTCTACTGTCAAATTAATGGTGACTTCAAGAGATTTTTGAGTCCCTATTGGCCGGGGTGGCGGCTTGGGATTAGATGCTTTGCGTCCGCTCCCGCATCGGCTGTCGTCCACCGCCTCAGGGCGTGGCTTGGGGTAAAACAGAATCGGTAGGTGCGGGTTGAGGTAAAAGCCCGCAAGAGGAACCAGAACCGGGCCTTTGAGCGCTTTGTTGATTGTCCAGCTAGCTAACGGGGTACCGGACTCGTTTCATGCAGAAGCGGGGGAGCGATGCAGCGTGCGATAGGCGTCTATATCGCGCAGCGCGCCGGTTTCCATAAGATGTTTGTTCAAAGCGTCGACTGCCCTGATGTCGGCTTCTAACTTGCCGCGCTTCTCGTAGAGTTCTTTTATTTCCTTCATGATTCTTGCCTGAACTTCGTTGTCGGCTATCATCCGCATTTGCGTCCTCCTTGGTGTGGCAAACAAGGCAGAGCAATAAACAGACCAGGTAACACTTTCAGGTAATAGGACGAAATACGATGAGAATAGAGGCCCGGCGCATCGTTCGGGTGACAGAATTGCACAATCGATCGGGAGAACGGCCAAAGATAGCCGATTCAGCTTAAAGCCGTCAGCGAGCATTGAACCGGCTAATTCTCGCGGCGGCTAGGATAGCAGGGCGAATAGGCTGTCTGTCTCTTACCGTGAGACCGTATCGCGCAATCGAACTACTCCAGGGGATATCGACCGAGCAAGTGGTGAATCTTAGTTTCGAGATCTGACAGAGTGAACGGCTTGACAAGATAGCTGGTACAGCCGGCCTCGATGCAGGCCTTGAGATCGGCACTACGGTACAGCGCCGTGGTTGCCAGAATGGGAACGGCTTTGGTTCGAGGATCGGCGCGGAGAGCGCGTACAGCCTCCCAGCCATCCATCTCGGGCATCATCATATCCATCATGATCAGGTCCGGTTTCTGAGCCACAGCTTTTTCCAGTCCCTCTTTACCGTCCTTGCTCACGATTATCTTGAAGCCCATCATTTCTATTTGCTTGCCAAGCAGCTCGCGCATGTCCGGATGGTCTTCGACAATCAAAATAGATTTCGTGATTGTCATGCTCCCAATATACTCCGGCTAAAGCGTCGACTCCAAGAGCGCTCCGTACATACAACCATCCCGGACTGAAGCTCCCAGGCGGCCTAGTGCGGTCGTGGCGCGGTCGACAGCAGGATCTGTATTATTTGCGAGAGCTGTTGTAAATCCAGGGGTTTGCTGAAAAATTCGGCCGAGCCTTCCAGAATGACTTTTCCCGCCGGCTCTGAAAGGTAGGCGGATATCACTATTACCGGAAGTGCCGGCGTATTCGAGCGAAACAATTTGAGCAAGTTCAGGCCGTGGATCTGTGGAAGGACCACATCCAGGACCTTAAGATCGATCATACGCCTGCTAAGCAGGTTCAGCGCTTCGAGTCCGTCCGGCGCCTCCGCGACTTTATACCCTTTCCTTCTTAGAAACTCGGCGATATTCGCGCGGCTCGATAGGTGGTCTTCGACCAGGACGAATGGTTTCTCCCATTGGCGGCGAAGCTCCCGATGATGAATTGTCAGATCGCCGACAACTTACTATCGGCTGGGTCATGCGTCAAGCGCGCAGTCCGCTGGGGCCCTGCAGATATGCGCGAGCGGCGGATAATAAGAGCGATCAAACGGCTGCCGGTTCTTGGCACCTGCGGACCGCGCCCGTTGAACGCAACGTTCGCGTCGCGCGACCGGGCTCAAGCTTGTAGTCGATCACGCTTACGCTGAGACATCCTCGATCCCGATGATTGAACAGGTGCGCGGCAGGCTGTTAATCTCAATGGACTATGGATTCGACTGACGTCATCGACTTCTGGTTTGGCGAACTCGGGCCGAAAGACTGGTTTAGTAAAGACGACCGTATCGACGCTGCCATCGTGCAGCGATTCGCGATGGTTCATCGTGCAGCAGCAGGGGGTGAGCTGTGGAGCTGGCGCTCCGTCGCGCTTGGCGCGTTGGCGGAAATTATCGTCCTCGATCAATTCCCCAGAAACATTTTCCGCGACGATCCGCGCGCGTTTGGCACTGACTCCATGGCCCTTGTGCTGGCGCAGGAGGCGCTTCGTCGGTCGCTTGACCGGGACCTCTCAGCGCCTCAAAGAAGCTTTATGTACATGCCGTTCATGCATAGTGAATCGAAGGTAATTCACGATACCGCCATCACGCTGTTCTCTCAGCCGGGGCTCGAAGAGAATTTGAAATTTGAATTAGACCACAAAGCCATTATCGAACGATTCGGACGCTATCCTCATCGTAACCGGATTCTCGGTCGAGCTTCTACTCCGGACGAAGTGGAGTTTCTGAGAACTGCGCCGCGGTTTTAGCAGTTCCCGCGACAAGCATGCGGTAAGGCCGCTTAGCTTAGCAGGCTGGTGCCGTGGCTTTAACAGGCTTACTTCCTGGTTCTCGTAGATTCATTTTGAAGTTGTGCGTGAACATGATTAGCATCAGACAGGGCGGCCAGATTCTCTCCGGAGTAGGCGCCTCTGTGATTCACGGCGGCGTTTCGACCTTGAGGTTTTGGCGATCGTCGGGATAGATAAGCTGCTGGGTTCATCGCTTACAGAGACACCGAGGCGCGGGGTTGCCGTGGCATACACTGGCTCCAAGCTTTGATGTTTCCAGCAGTTCAGCTCTGCCAGCTATAAAAATGAGCACGACCCGCATTTTGGTCTTGCCAGCGCGAGGCGCGATTTTGGAAAGGATGCGTAATGGAAGCGCGAAAAAACAAAGCCGTGGCCGCGGACGTTGCGCGTTATCAGCAGAATTATCTCGTCGAGATGGACGGCATCGAGATGTATCGCGCGCTGGCCGCCGCGGAAAAGGATGAGCAGCGGGCGCGGATCTTTAGAAAGATCGCCCAAACCGAAGAGCGCCATGCCCGGCGCTGGATGCGGCTCATCGAGACGGCCGGCTATAAGGTGCCGGAATATCGACCGACGGTGCGCGTCCGAGTGCTGGGTTGGCTGGCCAGGCATTTCGGCACGCGCAGAGTGGTGCCGATCATCAGCAGTTTAGAAGCCAGCGACGAGCCGGGCTATCTGCGCCAGCCAGAAGCTGCTGGATTGCCCGCCGAGGAGCGAACCCATAGCCGCGCTCTGCGCGCCATGGACGAGGGGCTCTCGAGCCAGGATGCCATAATCGGCAGCGAGCGCTGGCATGTGGTGTCGCGCGGCGGCAGCCTGCGCGCCGCCGTATTCGGCGTCAACGACGGGCTGGTGTCCAACTTCAGCTTGGTGATGGGATTTGCCGGCGCAGATGCACGGCCGGAGTATATTCTGCTGGCCGGAGTAGCGGGGCTGCTTGCAGGATCCTTCTCAATGGCGGCCGGCGAATACGTTTCGGTGCGCGCCCAGCGGGAACTCTTCGAGCAACAGATCGCCATGGAGCAGCAGGAGTTGGAAATGTCGCCCAAGGAGGAAGAGGAAGAGCTGTCGTTGATTTATCAGGCCAAGGGAATTCCTGAGAGGGAGGCTGCTTTGCTGGCGCGCCGGATCATCGAGAATCCAAAAACCGCCCTCGATACGCTGGCGCGCGAGGAGCTGGGCTTGAACCCTGGAGAGCTGGGATCTCCCTGGAGTGCCGCCGGCAGCTCTTTCTTGGCTTTCGTGGTCGGCGCCGCGGTTCCAGTGCTGCCCTACATTTTCTCTGCGGGTCTATCGGCATGGGTCGGCAGCGCCCTGCTGAGCTTCTGTGCGCTGTTCGGAGTCGGCGCGATTATTTCAATTTTTACCGCCAGGGGTCCCTGGACGAGCGGCTTGCGTATGCTTGGCATCGGTGTCGTCGCATCGGCGATCACCTATGCTGTCGGATGGCTCTTCGGAGTTTCGCTAGCGGGATAATGAGATGCAGAGGTTGATCCTCGTTCAACCGCTCGCATTTCTCGCTATTCAACCGCTTCGGCTATTCAATCGTTCAACGTCAGACGTTGAACAGGCGCGCAGCGCCGCTTGAACGGCCATTCGCGTAGCGCGCGTCAAGCCGCTCATCATTATTTTCCATTCAGGATCGCTATCAATCGTTTACCGAATTCCGCATTATCGTAATAGCCGGTAAAGCGCTCCGCGCCGACGCCGAGAGCGGCCACCGCGACCGGGTGGTTGGTGTGCGACGAGGTCTGCCAATAGATCTGAGTATTGTTGGCGATCATCAAGCCGAGCGCGTGCGCGACGGGATCGATGTAAAGCGTGCGCCAAATCGGCCTGCGCCGGAGGATCGCGTCTTTATACTCCGGAGCCAGCGTGAAGCCGCTAAAATACTTCCGCATCAAATCATCGACACCCGCCGAGGTCGGGTTTTTCCCCAGTATCTGTGACGCCTTTTGTAGGGATATGGTGATCGATTGGATTTTTTTTAAATCGGCGATCGTGGCCGCCGCCTGATTGTCGCTCTTCGTGCTGATCAGGTCTTTGAGCGCCATAGTAAAGCCCAAGCCGCCGGTTTCGTGGTCGGAGGTCACCAGGATCAGCGTCTCGCGCGGGTATTTCCTGTAAAACTCATAAGCCAATCCGACCGCCCGGTCGAGCTCCCGATATTCATGTATGAGCGAGGCGACATCCGTGAGGTGGCCGGCGCTATCGATATTTTCGTTTTCGATAAACGCAAAAAAACCGTGCGGGTTATTGTCATGCAGATGGCGCATCGCTGCGAGTGTCATGTCGGCAAGCGAAGGTTCGTGTTTTTCGCTGCGGTCGATCGCAAAGCTCATCTCTCTCAAGCTGAACAGGCCGAGAAGTTTGCCGTGCGAAGATCGCTCGAGCTCGCGCCTGTCGGCGACGTGGCGGTAGCCCTTGTCCCTGAAGGCCGCAATTACATCGGTTTCATCGTCGCGCCGGCTACCCGGCCGACTTTTGGGCAGGAAGTGCTCTCTGCCGCCGCCCAAAAGCACGTCGGGCTCGATTGCGAGATAACGATCGATGATCGCTGCGTAGTGCCGGCGATTGGGAACATGGCAGACAAAAGCGGCTGGGCTGGCGTCGTAAACCGTCGAGTTAGTCACGAGCCCTATGCGCATGCCGCGTTCCCTGGCATGTTCGACAACGGTTTTAGGAACGGAGCCGTCGGCACATAAGCCGAGGGCTCCGATATTGGCTTGACAACCGCTGGCCAACGCAGTGGCGGCCGCAGCGGAGTCCGTGGAAAGCGAATTCGCGGCGTGTGTGGTCATCAAGCCGACGCTTCCCTCTTCTATGATTTTATCGGTAATCACCAGGCCCTCCTGGTGAATGTGCCGGCTGTACTGGCGGGCGATTTCCATGTGAGGGATGCCTCCGCCGTCGGCTAGAAACAGAAAAATATATTTCGGCGCCGACACCCCGGCAGTGCCAGGTTGCCCGGCATCGCGTTCGGGGACGGCGCAACTGGCGAACAACATGAAAACTGCGGCAGCCAGTAAGGTGACCGCCAAGGTGCGACAGGACTGCGGCATTTTTTTCATCCTTGCGCTGCGGCAGTCACCGGGACATCACCCTGCGCGTCTCGAGCCAGAGAGATAGGCAGACATAATAGATGGGGAAGAAAAGGGATCCATAGACAAGCGCGCGGGGCGGTTCAGGGAGCAAGTAAATGATTGCCAGAACCGCGATGCCCCACGCTATTCCCAGAATGTTGGTGAGAGCGCGATAATAGGGGCTTCGGCTTGGATAAACGTAGCGAATCGGAACGAACACCAGAATTGAAAAGATCAGCAGTAAAAACGCGTTAAACCAGAGCGGCGCGCCGAGCACGTATAAATAGAGCGCCACGACGTTCCAGTACGAGGGGAAGCCGAGAAAAAAATGATCGGCGGTCTTGGCTTCCTTCTGGCAAAAACCGTAGGCGCTGGCGACCAGGGGAAAGGCTACCAACCAAACGGCGTCCTGCTGCGGCAGTAGCTCGGCGCGAACCAACAGCAGGGAAGGCACCATAACATAGTTCAGGTAGTCGATGATGTCTTCGAGACGATCGCCGTCAAAGCCCGGAAGCAGTTCTTTGACTCGGGTCCATCTCGCCAGGGTGCCGTCCGACGCATCGATAAAGACGGCCAGCGCCATCAAAAGAAAGGCTTCGCGGAATCCCAACCGCTCGATGTAGAGAATAGCTATAAATGCGATCACCGCGCCGAGCGCGGTGTAAAAATGGACCAGCCAGGCGAGGAGCCGTCGCGGGGTCATCCAGCAGGCTAGGTCGCGGAGGCGCTAAAGCTCGGTCGCGCTTTGAGCCGTTCGATCCAGGCAGCCGTATTCCTGTACTTGGGATCTACGGCAATGCCGAATCTCTCGAGCAGATCGATATTGGGCATGAACGCGATGTCGGCGAGGCTGAAGGAGCCGGCGAGGTATTCGCGGCCTTCCAACTCTTTCTCGATCCTCTCGAATCCTCTGGCGATTTCAGCCTTGGCATTGTCGATGCGCTGGCTGTCACGTTCTCCTTCGGCCTTGCGAATTTCTTGGATGATGTGAACGAAATAGCCATTGAAATGATTATCGCGGAAGTCTTCCATCAGGCGCGCCCGGGCGCGTCCTTCGGAGTCTTTGGGCATCAGTGGGGGATAGGGATACTCGTCCTCCAGGTACTCGTTGATGATGGTCGAATCGTAGATGACAAAGCCTTCGTCGTCCAGGGCGGGAATCTGACCGAACGGATGCAGCTTGAGATACTCGGGGCTCTTTTGCTCGCGTTTTGCCAGGTCGACGTTGACGCGCTCGAATTCAAGGCCTTTTTCGATGAGAGCTATTCTGACCTTGCGGGAATTGGTTGAAGGCGGAAAGGTATACAACTTGATCATCAGCAAACCTCCTGGAAGTATCACACCACGATTTTACCTTAACATAACGATTTAAACGCTGCGAGCAGTTTTCCTAAGACTTGGTGCGGAATTACCGCGGATGAGAGGACGCGGCGACGCTGCGGCAGCGGAAATTTGCGGTGATCTCCACAAGCCGGTCGGATCTCGGCACAAGTGAGCTATGCGCCAGCGCACGGCATTGAGCTTTGACGGATTAGCCCCGAGCGCGTAGCACTGCCTTCAGCGATACCGAGTGTTGTCCGCGGAGAACGACGATGTCGACTTCGTCGCCGGGCTTTTTGCTCCCCAGCGCGAGCATGAGATCCTCTAAAGTTCGAATCTTGGTTTCAGCCAGTTGTACGATGACATCGCCTTCGCGCAGCCCCGCGATTGCCGCCGGGCTGCCGGCGGTGACGCCCGCCAGACGCACTCCGTCACTCTCTCCCGAGTAATCCGGAATGCTGCCGAGATACGCGCTGGAGACCGGCCCCTCCATTCGGGATTTAGCATTCGCAAGCGCCGGCCGGCTGGCAAAGTTCAGCGGCCCCTTGATCTCGGCGATCTGCCGGGTGACAGCCACAACCAGATCGCTGACCTTGGCCATCCCCGCGACGTTGAGCTTTTCCCAGGTGTCGCTGGGCCGGTGATAGTCCGGATGCAGCCCGGTAAAGAAATGTAACGCAGGTATCTTCTTGCTATAGAAGGACGTGTGATCGCTGCGGCCGATGCCGTCCGCTTCGCTAACCGCCAATCCCAACTTACCGGCCGCGCTCTTGACGATGGGACTGAGTTCGTCGGCCGAACGGGTGCCGAACACGGTGATACGGTCGTCGCGCAAGCGCCCGACCATATCGAGGTTGAGCATAATCCTGATGGAGGGGAGCGGAACCGGCGGGTTGTCGACATAATGCCGTGAGCCGTGCAGCCCAAGCTCCTCGCCGGAAAAAGCGGCGAAAAAGATCGAGCGTAAGGGTCTCGCACCGCTCTGGCTCAGTTGCTGCGCCAAGTCCAAGAGCACTGCCACCCCCGAAGCGTTGTCGTCGGCGCCGGGATGAATTCGCCCCCGGTTGCCGCTGTCTCGGGCGCCGAAATGGCCGAAGCCTATATGATCGTAGTGAGCGCCGATGACGACGTTCTGCTCTGCTAGCTGAGGATCCGCGCCTGGAAGTATGGCGACGACGTTGTCGGCGCGGCGGCGGACCTCTTCCAAAGTCACCTGCAGCGCCACTTGTGCACCGGGTACGGATAGGGACGCCGGTTTTCCCGAGCGGTTGATCTTATCCCGGAGACCACGCAGCGAGATACCATGGCTATAGAGCCATTTTTCAACTTCCCTTGGCCTTGCCTGGGCTGCGACAATGCCGCCGCCGCGCCACATACTATTAGAACTGGGTATCAGATCGCTTTTGCCGTCGGCGTCCTGCAGATCCACCAGGATCATGCCGGACGCGCCATGGTCTTGAGCATTGTTCGCCTTACTGCGCAAAGTGGCATGAATCGAGTAGGCCGGGTATTTTCGAAAAGGGCTGTTAGAGTCCTTGGGCGGCGGCTCGTAGCGCAGCACGATGACGATTTTGCCTTTGACGTCGATGCCCTCGTAGTCGTCATAACCGTAGTCCTTGGCGGTGATTCCATAGCCGGCAAAAACCACATCGGCGTCCACTTTGCCGGAAGCGGAAAAACCTAGCGGCGTCCAATCCTGATCGAGCGCCAACTGCGCCTGATTATCAAGAGTGAGACCGGACGGCTGTCTAACCGCCACTCCGGTCACGACTTCGAACTTCTGCAGATAGCTGCCGTTGTCGCCCGCCGGCCGCAAGCCGTACTTGGCAAACTCGACAGCTATGTAGTCCCTGGCAAGTTCAATTCCGGGCGTATCGATGCCGCGGCCGGTCAGTTCCTCGGATGCGAGGTAGCTCGCGTGATTTCTCAGGCGGTCAAGGCGCGAGGACGATGGCGATGGGAGTTCGACTGTCCAAGCGGACAAGGCAAACAGAACCGCCAGCGCAACGACAAGGGCCGCTCCTGCGGCGCGCGCCGAGCGATCATAAGTGCGGTTTGGTACGGCTGTTCTGGCAGGCTGAGACATTGGGCAGGTAAGCAATAGGTTAGCAGACGACTGGTGCCTTTGAAAGATTGACCAGTGCTGTCGACACGCCGATTGTCAATTTGTCGGCTGTCCGAGAAGAATCTTGAACGTCTTAAACGATTGGAAGCGACTTGAATCGGCCGCCCGCTTTCATGAGGGTTTGCAAAAATGCTAGGATCTGAGCAGTCCGTAAACGGAGGTAAATCATTGTGGCGAAAAACATTGTCGTCTACACGCAACCCGGCTGAGGGCCCTGTCACAAAGAGGTAGAGTTTCTATCTCAAAAGGGCGTCGCGTTCGCGGAAAAGAATGTCCGCGCCGATAAGGCGGCGCTGAAAGAGTTGATCGACATGGGCTATCAGAGCACCCCTGTGACGATTATCGACGGCCAGGCGGTAGTCGGATTCGATCAGCTGAAAATCATGGAGCTGATAGGTTTAGAAAGTTGACAACCTTGACAGCACGATACCGGCTTTAAATACGAGGAGGGTCCATGCCGTCGCAAATGCATCACATTGATGGACACGATGGAGCGGCGATCAGCCGCCGCGAGTTCTTCCACAAAGGAGCCGTCCTGACCGGCAGTCTAGCCGGCGGCACGATCCTTTTAAATACGGTGGGCTCGAATAGAGTATACGCAGCACAAGTTAGCCCTGACGATCCGGGGCTGGTGTCTGCCGAGGTCAAGTTCAACTCCAGTGATGGAACGCCGATCGCAGGTTACCTGACCCGGCCCAAAGGCGACGGCAGCAAACCCGCCGTCGTAGTCATTCATGAAAACCGCGGGCTCAACGATCATATCCGAGACGTGGCGCGCAGATTGGCGCAGGCGGGCTTTGTTGCGCTGGCGCCGGATCTCTTATCGCGTCAGGGCGGCACGGCTTCGTTTCCGGACTCGGAGGCGGCCATCGCAGGCTTGAGAAAGCTGACCGAAGACAACGTCACCCAGGATCTCACCGGAGCGATCAATTATCTCAAGGGGCAAAGCTATGTGCGCGCCAACCGGATCGGCGTAACCGGTTTCTGCTGGGGCGGCGCCAATACGCTGCTGATCGCCACTCGCAACAAGGACGTGGCGGCGGCGGTGGTTTACTACGGCCGGCCGCCGAAAAATCTCGACCACGTGAAGAATATTACCGGCCCGGTTTACGGCCATTATGGCGAGAAAGACGATCCGATCACGTCGCAAGTGCCGCAGCTTGCCGAAGCAATGAAGAAGCACGGCAAATCATTCGAGTACAAGGTATATCCCGATGCACCGCACGCCTTCAATAACGATACCAATCCGCAGCGCTACCAGCCCCAGGCCGCCAAGGAAGCCTGGGTCAAGACGTTGGAATTTTTCAAAAAGCACCTGCAGGACGAAGTCTAAGGGGAGAGACAACAAGCGATCAGAGCTAGACGCCCATTGCAGGTCGTCATTTCTTATGCGTTTCAAGCCGTTCAAATAGTTCATTCCGTGTAAGGAGCAAGCGGCGAACAGGTTTTTGAGGTGATGATCTAAAGCAAGATTTCTTTGCGGTTTTGGCGCCCTTGGCGCCAAAACCGAATCAGCCAGAGTTCTGCGATTCTCCACACACACGATCACGTCTTTCTGTTATTATCCTTCATCTTTATGCCTCACATATCCTTTTGTAAAATGGAGGTTTGATGGCAGCCGATTATGTCACCAACCAGGAAATCATCATGCAGGCACGGCGAAATCTCAGCCAATATGCCTGGCATTATTTGACCGGCGGTGCCGAATCGGAAACGACCATGTGCCAGAACCGCTACGCGCTCGACAGTGTTGCTTTCCGGGCGCGCGTTCTGGTCGATGTGTCGAACGTAGATACATCGACTACGTTTCTCGGCCACCGTCTTAGGATCCCGGTGCTGCTGGCGCCCATCGGCTCGCTGCAGATCATGACCCCTGAAGGAGCTGTGGCGGTGGCCAGAGCAGCGCAGGAGTTCGGCACAATCAACTTCGTCAGCTCGGTGACCCAGCCAAGTCTGGAGGAGACCGCAGCGGCAGCCGCGCATCCGAAAATCTTCCAGCTCTACGTCCAGGGCGATATGAAATGGGTCGAGGTCTTGCTCGCGCGCGTCAAGCAGGCAGGTTATCAGGCACTGTGTCTAACGGTGGACACGGCGCGCTACGGCAGGCGCGAGCGCCAGATGATGGATCGTTGGCTGCCGCCTAGCCGGCGCCTGTCGGGCTACGAGCACCGGGCGGCTATTACATGGGATACGCTGGACGCGATTAAAGAGTTTGCCGGCATGCCGTTTGTTCTCAAGGGTGTCGCCACCGCCCAAGACGCGGCGCTGGCGGTCGAGCACGGCGTCAGCGCGGTGTATGTCTCCAATCATGGCGGGCGTCAGCTCGATCACAACCGGGGAACCATCGAGATGCTGCCGGAAATCGTCGACGCCGTCGGCGGCCGCGCGGAAATCGTGCTGGACGGCGGCATCATACGCGGCAGCGATGTCGTTAAAGCGCTGGCGCTCGGCGCCAGCGCCGTGGCCATCGGCAAGCTTCAAGGCTGGGGACTTGGCGCGGGAGGCCGGGAAGGGCTGGTGCGGGTGCTGGAAATTCTCGAAAGCGAGATAATCACCACCATGGCGCTCCTCGGCGTAACTCGCATCGATCAATTAACGCCTATTTATCTTTGCAAGAGCCAGCCTGCGGGGTTTTGCCACGAAATGAGCGCATTTCCGCACATGCCGAGACTGCTGTAAGGGATCGCGTCT
>CAYZXN010000108.1:0-5470 GCA_964482425.1 uncultured Syntrophobacteraceae bacterium
CTGGCAAGATGGACGCAATAGTTGGAAAGCCGACACGGCAGCTCGAAAACCGGACGGGCACTCTAATACCGCCGTATGATCACAAAAACAAAGCCCTTCAGTGGAGTCACCGAAGGGCCTGTTTTCGAGATAGCCAGAACAGCTATCTTGCCGCCTGAGAGTATGGAGGGTTTTATATCACCACAACAACCGCCACCTCAAAAATGGTTACTTCTTTTTCTTCTTGGCTTTTTTCTTTGCCGCTTTTTTCTTAGCTGCCATAGGCACCTCCTTTTAGGATTGCACGGGTGGGCTTTTAATGGAACGGGGAAGTAAAGCGTGACTCAGGCGAAGAGAAGTAGAGCAAAAACCCTCCCATATTTTGTAGCTGAGCGGATTATAAAGGCGCTATAACTTGTATGTCAAGAAAAAAATATCATTTTAGAAACAATTTTTTAAATTTTTTAATTTTTTGGGCAAACGTTATTTCGGTGAAATACTCTCTCACCCAAGCACGTTATTTCCCCGACGCATTGATAGGGCGTTTTATTCGGGACCAGTACGGTGAATGCTAATTTTGTGGCATGGATGTTTGCCAAGGGTACCGGCCTGGGTTAGATTGCGGAAAATTGAACGGAGTACTTTGATGATCGAACTGTTCCACAAGGGGGGAGTTTTCATGTATCCCATCCTCCTGTGCTCGGTGACGGCCCTGGCGATTTTTTTCGAACGCATGTGGAACCTGCGCTGGCAACGCGTCGTTCCCGGCGACTTCGTTCAAGAGATTGAAGATCTGGTTGCGCAGGGGCGTTTAAGCGACGCGGTCAGACGCTGCCGCATGAACAAATCGTCAATTGCCCGAATTCTGCTCGTAGGGCTTAGAAACCACGGCAAAAAGAGGGAAATCATCAAGGAATACGTGGAAGAGATTGGCCGCCACGAGAGCGCGGCGCTTGAACGATTTGTCGAAGCATTGGGGACGATTTCAGGCGTCAGCACTTTGCTCGGTCTACTTGGAACGATCTCCGGGATGATTACGATCTTTTCAGTTATCTCCTCCCAGGCTGTGGTCAATCCGGCTTCGCTGGCCGGAGGTATTTCCGAGGCTTTGATTACGACCTATGCAGGCTTAAGCGTCGCCATCCCGTCGCTGGTCATGTACAAGTATTTGCAGAGCAAAACCGCGGCGCTGGTGTTGGAGATGGAGCAGCACTCCATCCGGCTGGTGGATTTATTAAAAGAGGAAGAGGCGGGCATTTAAGATGCGCTTCCAGCCCGAGCGGAAGAAGGGGGGTAACTTTCTCGACATTACGCCGGTGGTGGACACGGTTTTCAACCTGCTCATCTTTTTCGCGCTCTCGCTCAACTTCGTTTCCACTCCAGGTATTCAAGTCAATCTTCCGAAGTCATCGGCTCAGGAAATCGCCAGGGATAAGAAGGACGTGCGCGTGATCGTCAGGCGCTCCGGAGAAATTTTTCTCGGTGATGCGCGCGTGAACACCGACAGTCTCGCCGAACATTTCCGCGACACGGCGCAGATGAACAGCGACACTCAGGTTTTGATTCAGGCGGACGAGCAGGTGTCGCATGGTAGGGTCGTGGAGGTGATGGATCTCGCCCGCAGGGCGGGGCTGCACAGGCTCGCCATTGTCACACGACCGAAAGATAGTTAGTTAGCTTTCCTCGATCTGCGGCGGTGCTCGCTACTGTGAAAGCGGCTAACTAAGCTGCAAGGCCTTCATTATTTTTAGTAAATGGGTGCGGTGCAGGCCCAAAACCTTGGCCGCGGCGGCACGATTGCCATGCGCATCGGCGAGCGCTTTGAGAATCAAGTCACGGCGGTGCAAATTGACCGCATCATGGTAGGATTTTGCCTCGGCGATAACCGCGGGCTTGCTGCCGGAGATTCGTGAAGGCAGCGAGTCAACGATCAACGTAGGACCGTCGCCCAAGACAACGGCCCGTTCGATCACATTGGCCAACTCGCGAACGTTGCCAGGCCAGTCATAGGCAATCAGGGCTGCTTCGGCCGCGGGGCTGATCTGCGAGAACGGTCTCTTGGTTTCTATTGAGAAGCGCCGCAAGAAGTGGGCGGCCAGCTCGCTGATGTCTTCACGGCGTTGCCGCAACGGCGCGAGAGTAATCGGGATGACGTTGAGCCGGTGATAGAGGTCCTCACGAAACCCGCCATCTATGACCGCCTTTTCCAGCTCTCGATTGGTCGCCGCGACGATCCTTACGTCGACCTTGATCTGGCGGGTACCCCCGACCCGCTCAAATTCACGCTCTTGTAGGAATCGCAAGAGCTTGGCTTGAAGCTCGGCCGAAATATCGCCGACTTCATCGAGAAAAATGGTCCCACCTTCGGCCAACTCGACTTTGCCTTTTTTCAGCTGGTGCGCCCCGGTGAAAGCGCCTTTTTCGTGGCCGAACAATTCGCTTTCCAGAAGCTCCTTAGACAGACCTACGCAGTTGATCGGAATGAAGGGCGCGGATTTTCTCGGGCTCCAGTTATGAATCGCCCGGGCGAAAATTTCTTTGCCGGTGCCGCTTTCGCCGAGTAGCAGGACGGTGGATTTGGTGATCGCGGCTTTTCTCGCTTCATTCACGGCTTGCGCCATCAGCGGGCTCTTGCCGGTAACCATTTGAAACCGTGCGCCCAGCTCTTCAGCCAGGATTCTTACCTCCTGGCGAAGACGAGTGCGCTCGAGAGCTTTCTTAACTACGATGGCGAGGTGGTCCGGATCGAAGGGTTTGGTGATAAAGTCGTCGGCGCCTTCCTTCATAGCTTCGACGGCACGCTCGATGGTGCCGTGGGCGGTGACGATGACGACTGGAACGTCGAGCCCTTTTGCGCGGATCTCTTTGAGAACCTCGAGACCGGTCATACCCGGCATCATGTAGTCGAGCAAGATCAGGTCGGGTTGAAAATCTGGAATTTTGGCAAGCGTTTCGAAGCCATCGGCGCAGGTGGCAATGAAGTGCCCCTGCTCCGCCAGCTCTTGCTCGAGCAGGTCCAAATTAAACGGCTCGTCGTCGACGAGCAAAATTCGGTTTGACATGTTCGCTCTAGGAGCGCTGGATTCTAGGTCGGGGCCTGGAGATCCGTCAAGCGCTATCGTGGTTAGGGTAAAGCGCGGGAACTGCTTTTTTCTGCATCGGACGATGGCCAGGATGCGCTGTTCGACCGCTCACGACTTCAAGTCGATGATACTGAAGGCGGCTACGGCGCGGCTAAAGCCTTTGAGATGCAAGTCTCCGGCGGATTCGAAGCTGACCAGATCATCGACCTTGCTTAAGGTCTTCTGATTGGTGAGGATCTGACCCCCTTTGGCCTCATCACAAAGGCGCGCGGCTAGGTTGGTGACGTTACCCACGGCGCCATAATCCATGCGGCCTTCGAAGCCTATGTTGCCCAGGGTGGCATAGCTGGACGCGAGACCTATACCCAGATCCAGATCGTAACCCCGCTTAAGCCAGCCGGCGCGCAGCTCTTGGATGCCGCTGCGCATCTCCACAGCCATGCGCACCGCCCGTTCGGTATGGTCTGCGCACGGGACCGGATCGTTGAAGAAGATCATGATGCCGTCACCGGCAAAGCGCTCCAGAGTCCCTTCGTACTTGAATACGAGTTTGCCCATTGCCGCATGGTAGGTGCGCAGCAGTTCCATGACCTCCTCGGGCTCGGCGCTGTCGGAGAATGCGGTAAACCCGCGCAGGTCAACAAAGACCACGGTGATTTCACGCCGGTGGGTTTTGAACAGGCTCTCGTCGTCGCTCTCGATCAACGTGTCGGCGATCTGCGGCGACAGATATCGTCTGAGGCGCTTCATGCGCTCGATCTCGCCGACCTGCTGCTCGACCCTTGCCGCCAAGGTCCGGTTCCACTCTTCCAGAGAATCGTGCATCTCTTTGAGCCGCATCATCGAACGCACTCGTGCGAGAAGCTCCACCGGTTCAAACGGCTTCACGACGTAATCATCCGCGCCCGCATCGAGTCCCCTGGCTTTGTCTTCCTGCGATCCTTTAGCCGTTAGAAGAATCACCGGTATAGCTTTGTGCTTGGGATTGTCTTTTAAACGCTTCACGGTTTCGATTCCGTTCATGCGCGGCATCATATAGTCAAGCAATATGACGTCGGGTTCGCACGTTTCGACCTTTTCGAGCGCCTCCGCGCCATCCTTGGCCCGCTCGGTGAGATAGCCTTGCTCGCCGAGCTCCTGTTCCAGTAGATCGAGATTGAACGGCTCGTCGTCAACGATCAAAATTTTGTTGGCCATAGTCGTATTAAATTCGCCTCTATCCTCAGGGAAGGAACCAATCATTTAAAACCAGTCATCTGAATGACTCGATCCGCACGCGCCAGCACATTCGGCGGAATTGCCAGCCCAATGCGCTTTGCGGCGTCCAGATTGATGATCAATTCAAACTTGACAGGTTGCTCGATCGGTAGCTCCGCCGGCTTGGCGCCTTTCAGTATTTTGTCGACATAGGTTGCGGCGCGGCGCCACAGATCGGCAGTGCTCACGCCATAGGTCACAAGTCCTCCGGCTTCCGCCGATTCACTGACCTGGTACATTGCCGGCAGGCGGTTTTTAAATGCGAGACGAGCCAGCTCAACGCGCTGCGAGGTGGTCACCGGACTTGATAATACGAGTAGAGCATCGGCGCGCTGCTTGGCTGCCGCACAGAGTGCAGGTTCAATCTCTTGGGCGCCGCGCACGTCGAGATGGCGGAGTTCCAGCCCCAAGACTGCTCCCGCCAATCCGACTTCTTTCGGCGCCTGCGCGTTGCCGGGTTCCTTCGAATTCCCGATAACGGCTACCCAGGATAACCCGGGCACGATTTCTTTCAGAAGCTCCAGCTGTTTTCCACTGAGTTCGGGATGGTAGTTCGACAATCCGGTAATACTTCCCTCCAGGGCGGGCAAGGCCGGCGGCGAAGCCGTTGCCGACGGGGTCGGTGTCTTGTGCCATGACGATGGGGATTGCAGCGGTTGCGGCCTTGGCTGGACGCGTTGCCGTGGGCCCTCCGGTGACGATGACATCGACTTTGAGCCGTGCCAATTCGGGCGCCAAATCAGGCAGTCGATTGAATCTCCCATCGGCATAGCGATATTCGACGGCAACCGTTTTCCCCTCCCCGTGTCCAAGCTCGCTAAAACCGCGGCGGAAAGCCTCAATACGGTCTGCAATAGCGAAATAGGGAAGAGCTAACCCTAATCCGACAAAAATTGCGCACAGTCAGGAGTGAGCAACGACGGCGAGACCGGAAGCCGTGGGCACTTGAGCGCACAGGTTGCGTTAAGGCCCGACGCACGAAACGTCACCCTTAGGGGATTGCGGGGTGACCTTCAAGGCAGTGTCCCATTGCCCACGGCTGTAGGCCTCATCGTCCGAGCGACTTCGAAACAATGTCGGATTAGGGCTAACAAAACTCCTACACGCGGCGTCTGCGTTTTCTGCTGCCCCTGGACCGGCGAGCAAAACGT
>CAYZXN010000109.1:0-17182 GCA_964482425.1 uncultured Syntrophobacteraceae bacterium
AAACCGCCGCCGGAGCTGCGGATGACGATTTTCAAATTGGGATAGCGATCGAACAAGCCGCTGGCGATCATGCGCAGGCAGCACTCGGCGACTTCGCCGTCCGAGAGCACGGCATAGGCGACTCCGGCGCCGCCGTCTTCCAGTCGCGCCAGCGAAGGGTCCTGCGCTGTGCCGGCTCCGTGAAGGAAGATTGGTAAATTGAGCTCGGAAATTTTTGCAAATATCGGATCCATCGCCGGCGTATCGACGATCATTTCACCGTCTACATGGGGATACATGAGAACGGCGCGAAATCCGTGGGTCGCCGTGCGTTCGATTTCTTTGACCGAGGCGTCGATGTTTTTTAATGAGAGCGCCGTGACGCCCATCAAGCGGTTCCGGTGCGGAGCGATTCGTTCGGCGAGAACGTTGTTGGAGTGCCGGACGATTTCAAGCGCCTGATCGGCCGGCAGTTGATCCGCGTAAATGCCGGCGCCTTGGCAGATAAGCTGCAGATCCAGCCCCACGACGTCCATCTCTTTGACGCGCTTTCCCAAATCCGGTGAATCAAAATTGTCGATGTGGGGTCTTTTTCCAGTTAATTCTTTAATTCTATCCGCGATCTCCGGCGCGGTGTGATGTGCGTGCCAATCAATGACCATTGCCATGGTAAAGCTCCTTACGAAGAATCTACGGGTGCGATGTCGCGGGATACAATTCCAGTGAAGACAGCATACTGGATAGTATGGCCGGGCGAAAGAGCTGTCGGCTCACACAAACGATTTGAAACGTTGAGCGGCGTGAGAACAAAGGCGGGGCTGAACAGCGGCGTTTGGCGGCGCGCCGTGTATTAGTTTCTTACATTGATGACGTCGGCTTGCTTGTCCTTTAGCCGGCGGACGAGTTCTTCATAGGAAGACCTGGAGATCACACGATTGAACTGAGATCGGAAGTTATTCACCATGCTGATGTCTTCAGCGATGACGTCATAGACCTTCCACTCCTGGCCGACCAGCTGAGCTCTATAATTGATGGAGAATTCCTGGCCTTTGGCCGTAAATACTTTGCTATGCACTTCAGCAAAGGCGCCCTCGGTTCTTTCGCCCAGATACACGATCTTCTCATCAGAGTAGGACTCGATGATGTCGGCGTACTGGCGCTCGAGCAACTCCGTAAACAATCCGACGAACTCCTCTTGTTCCTGCGGGCTGCGGCGGCGCCAATGCGCGCCCAGTGACCGCTTGGCCATCTCCGAAAAGTCGAATCGGACGAACAGGATTTGTTTCAGCTGATCGCGGCGATCCTTTGAGTCGGCGTGGGGGTTTACCCGGGCATCTTTAAGCACGACGAGGGCCCTATCCACGGTGCCTTTTATCTGATCAGTCGGCGCGCCCGCCAGGGATGATACCGGAACCGCCACAAGCAGCAGCAATGAAAGCGGGATTACGAGTTTGTAGGACGATCTTTTGCCGGTCATGTCATTCTTTTTTCGAGGTCAGGTCGCCGCCGACGAACTTGCCGATCAAGTCAGTGATGTCTTGAGGGGACTCGGTTTCTCGGATTCTACCTCCGGGCGCGATGATTTTATCCGAAGCCCCGGGAGTGATCAAGACAAATTTATCCCCGATCAACCCTCGCGACCTCACTGAGGCGATCACGTCGTCTTGTAGCCTAACTTGCGAATCCACCCGAAGTGCAATGCGCGCCCGGTCCTCAGCCAGGCGAAGCGAGTCGACTCGGCCGATCCTGACGCCTGCGATCTCCGCGGGGTCGCCGACTTTAAGCCCGGCGACCGAAGAAAAATCCGCATAGACGACATAGCCGGTGGCGCCGAACAACTCCACTTTGCCCAGCCGGATGGCGAGGTAGCCCAGGCAGAGGGCGCCTATGAGGACAAAAATACCGACAACGATATCAGTGCGTGAATGGTTCACCTGGTTCTCCTACAGAACCTGAATAGGACCTTCAGTTCTGCCATGAATAAATTGCTGCACAACCGGATTCTGGGACGCACAAAAAGTCTCCGGCGGCGTGAGCTCTTCGACGATGCCGTTGGCGAGCATGGCGACATAGTCGGAAATTTCGAAGACTTGAGGAATTGTGTGACTTACAATGATTCCGGTGAAGCCGAACGCCGCCTGGGTTCTCGCAATGAGCTGGTGGATACTGGTTGCCAGTACCGGGTCCAAACCGGTCGTTGGCTCGTCGAACAGCACAATTTCCGGATCCATGATCAGCGCTCGCGCCAAACCGGCGCGCTTTCTCATGCCACCGCTCAATTCCGCGGGCAGCTTATGTCCCATTTCGCCCAGTCCGACCTGTTCGAGCCGGTCGGCGACCTTCTTCTTGACTTCGCTTTCCTTTAATCTGGTTTTTTCTCTCAGGGGAAAGCCGACATTATCGGAAACCGTCATCGAGTCGAGCAAGGCAGCGCCCTGGAAAAGCACGCCGAATTTGGCGCGAATGCGGTACAGATCCCTTTGCCCCAGCTTACTGATGTCGATACCGTCGATTAAAACTTCCCCTTCATCGGGAAGCAGTAGGGCGTTGAGGTGCTTCAGGAGCACGGTTTTCCCACAACCGCTGGTGCCGACGATGGTGGTGATTTTCCCTGTTGCGAATTCTATGTTCACGCCCCTGAGCACTTTTTGCCCGCGAAAGCTTTTATGTAGATTGACGACGCGTATCATGGTCTAAAGCATTATTGAAGTTAGAAAATAGTCCCACACCAGGATCAAGACAAAAGAAAGCACGACCGACTCCGTGGTCGCCTGGCTGACCCCGGTCGCCATCGGCGGCGCGTGAAACCCTTTATAGCAGCAGATCCACGTAATGATCAGGCCGAAACAGAGCGACTTGAGAATGCCGCTGTAGACATCGTGAAAAACCACGCTGTTCTCAATGCCTGAGAAAAAGCTGCCGGAGCTTACACCGAGGATCCCCACGCCAACGACATACGACCCGAAGATGCCGATCACATTAAAAATCGCCGTAAGCATCGGCATGGCAATGAGACTGGCTATGATGCGGGGCGAAACCAAATATTTAATCGGATTGATGGCCATCGAGTAGAGCGCGTCGATTTGCTCGGTCGCGCGCATGGTGCCAAGCTCGGCAGCCATGGCTGAACCTGTTCTTCCGGTAACCATGAACGCCGACAGTACCGGGCCGAGTTCGCGCAGCAAACCGAGTGCGGTCGCTGAGCCAAGCCAGCTTTCCGCATTAAACTTTCTCAGGCTATAGTAACCTTGAAAACCCATGACCATGCCGGTAAAGAAGGCCGACAGAGCGACGACCGAAAACGAGTCCACGCCGATGGTTTTGATGTGAAAGACTATCAATCTCAGTTTGGCGGGCGGACGAAAAGCTTGCAGGAGGGCGGAGATCAGGAAGAGAAACATACTCCCCATGCCGCCAATTTGGTCGATGGCAAAGTGGCCGATCCGGCCCAGGAAAGAAACCATGCTAGTTGTAGAGGAAAAGCAGCGTTATTAAACTTAGACTAAATATAGAAAACTCTTTAGTTTTGCAACCATATGAGTAAGAACAATCCTAAGCTCATCGGAAATGCCCATCGTCACATGCTTTCGTTTGGCGCGCCGCAGCCGGCGGCTTCTCCATCGCTGCCGAAGACAGCGGCGGATGAGACTCTCGACACGTTGTTCGCAGGGCGTCTCAAACTCTACCAGGGCCGGTTCGGCTATCGGTTTTCCGTAGATTCGATTCTGCTAGCGTATTTTACGACTGTTAGGCCGGCAGAAACGGTAATGGATTTGGGCGCGGGAAATGGTGTCCTCTCTTTGATTCTGGCCTATCTCCACCCCTCGATATCGATCACGGGGCTGGAGATCCAGCAGTCGATGGCTGAGCGCGGCGCGAGAAACATTCTTCTCAACCGCTATGAGGACCGAGTCAAAATCGCCCAGCTGGATGTTTCTTCTGTGAGCGATCATTTCACGTCCGGAAGCTTCGATGCGGTGGTCTGTAATCCTCCTTACCGGAGGTTGCGCAGCGGTCGTATAAGCCAGTCCTCTGAAAGGCGAATTGCGCGCCATGAAACGAATGCCACCCTGGATGATTTTGTCGGCTCTGCCGCATTCTTGCTCGCCGCGAAAGGCCGGTTTACCTGTATCTATCTGAGCGACCGCGCGGTTGATTTGCTGGAGGCGATGCGATGTGCCGGCATCGAACCCAAGCGTATGCGGATGGTTCATCCTTTCGTCGGTGCCGATGCCTCCATGATTCTTGCCGAAGGCGTCAAGGGAGGTCGATGCGGAGTCACGGTTTTGCCGCCCCTGGTGATCTATAACGCTCCCGGGTCGTATAGCGCGGAAGTGAAAGATCTGCTGTCAGGACTCTGATACCTCTCCCCGGCGCTTCACCTCTATTCGTCCGTAGCGCTCTCCAGAGATTTGTCGGTCAGAACTCGCTACTCCTGTCGCCGGTGCCGTGCATAGCTCTGCAAGAGTCTCTTAAAAGCCTGACGTAGTGCGGGATCGTTAACCGATTCGAGAAAACGATCGTCGATTGCCGGTGCGCTGGTGGCGGGCGCCGAGGCGTCGGTTTCGTTTTCGAGCACGCTGTTCGGGTCGATCCGTCCGACGATGAAGAAAATATTTTTCACACGTTCCGCTTTGAGCCTGCGATTCAGTCGGTCCGCGATCATTTCTTTCATGAACTGGAGCTGCTGCATCCAGACCGGACTGGATACTTTGACGAACAGGATGCCGTTGCGGATCTTCTCGGGTTGCGCATTCAAAGCGATGGTTTTGCCGACGATGTCGTTCCAGATCGGCCAGACGCCGTACTCTTCTAACCGAGATGACAAGTCGAGGCGCTTCAAGGAAGTGCCGAGGACATCGCCAAGCCGATCTATTTGCACTTTTTTGTTGGGCATTTGAATGAACACCCGCAGGTTAGCAAATCCAATTTCGTTGCGCCAGCCGCTTTGCATGTCCCCCAGCTATCGAGAAAAGCAACGAAAATATTTTTTCTACATACGTTGAGAAATTTTTCTTGACAAAAAATAGTAAAACCTCTACGAATACAAAATCTAGCGATTCAATCACATACCAGGCACTACATATTGACATTTAAGCGGACCGGAGGGAGAGTCAAATGGCGACCACGATGTCACAAGTCAGCGAATTTTCAACGGTAAAAGAAGCCGACCCAGGCTCGAAAACCGGCTTGAAAGTGAGCCGTTACTTCACGCAAGCGGGCGGTAGTCCCTACGATGAAATCGAGTGGGAGACCCGTTCGGCAGCAATTACCAACGAGAAGGGAAAAGTTGTTTTCGAACAGAACAGCGTGGAGATCCCTAAAGCATGGTCGCTTATGGCGACAAACGTCGTGGTTTCAAAATATTTCCGCGGCCCTCTCGGCAGTCCGCAAAGGGAATACAGCGTGCGTCAGATGATCGACCGGGTGGTCGACACCATTACCGGCTGGGGCCGGAAAGATGGATATTTCGCGAGTGAAGAGGATGCACAGGCTTTTCACGATGAGCTCACGCACATCCTGGTGCATCAGAAAGCCTGTTTTAACAGCCCTGTCTGGTTTAACTGCGGTATTGAAGAAAGGCCGCAGTGCTCGGCTTGTTTTATTCTTTCCGTGGACGACACGATGGAGTCGATTCTCGACTGGTACCGCAAAGAAGGTATTATATTTAAAGGCGGTTCGGGCTCCGGTGTGAACCTTTCCAAGATACGTTCCGCTAAGGAGCAACTGGCCGGCGGGGGCACCGCATCCGGTCCCGTCTCTTTTATGAAAGCGGCGGATGCTTCGGCGGGCGTGATCAAATCCGGCGGCAAAACCCGTCGCGCAGCGAAGATGGTCGTACTTAATGTGGACCATCCGGACATTGAAGAATTCATCAAATGTAAAGTTGAGGAAGAGAAAAAAGCTTGGGCCTTGATCGGCGCGGGTTATGACGCCAGTCTCGACGGTCCGGCATACGGCAGCGTTTTCTTTCAAAACGCCAACAATTCAGTCCGAGTCACCGATGACTTCATGCAGGCCGTTCAAGATGACCGCGAATGGAAGACCCGCTTCGTCAAGACGGGCGAGACTTGCGATAGCTATAAAGCGCGCGATCTGATGCGCATGATTGCCGAGAGCACGTATTTCTGCGGCGATCCAGGAATGCAGTATGATACCACCATCAATGACTGGCATACGTGCTCGGGCACCGGCAGGATCAACGCGTCTAATCCTTGCTCCGAGTACATGCACCTGGATAACTCGGCCTGCAACCTAGCCTCGTTGAACCTGCTAAAGTTCTTGCGCGACGATGGAGTCTTCGACACCGAATCATTCCGGCGCGCGGTGGACATCATCGTCCTGGCGCAGGATATGCTGGTCGACAACTCGTCGTACCCGACTACGGAGATTACTGCGAATGCGCATGCCTTTCGTGAGCTGGGTCTAGGCTACGCCAATTTGGGCGCGCTGCTCATGTCCCTGGGGCTTCCCTATGACTCGGACGCCGGTCGTGGCTATGCGTCGGCGGTCACTGCGCTCATGTCGGGCGAGGGATACCTCCAGTCGTGCCGCATTGCTGCCGCGACCGGAACCTTCGCCGGATACGAAGTGAACCGCCAGCCGATGTTGCGTGTGCTCAACAAGCACCGTTCGCACGCTTACAAGATTTCGCCGTCTCATGTACCGCTGGATCTGCTCACGGCAGCCCGGGAAGCCTGGGATGAGACATGCGAGCAGGCGGAAAAACACGGCGTAAAAAATTCACAAATTTCCGTGCTTGCGCCGACCGGCACTATCGCGTTCATGATGGATTGCGATACCACCGGCGTGGAGCCCGACATCGCGCTCATCAAGTACAAAAAACTGGTGGGCGGGGGACTTTTGAAGATCGTTAACAATACGGTGGCGCGTGCTCTCAAGCGTCTGGGATATGACGTCAAACAGATCCAGGACATCGTCGAATACATCGAGGAACAGGAGACCATCGAGGGCGCACCGCACCTCAAAGACGAGGACTTGGCCGTTTTCGACTGCGCGTTCAAGCCTGCCAAGGGCAGTCGAACGATTCATTATATGGGTCACATCAAAATGATGGGTGCCGTCCAGCCGTTCATTTCCGGCGCTATTTCGAAGACCATCAATATGCCCAACGAGGCGAGCGTCGAAGATATCATCCAGGCGTACATGGAGTCCTGGAAGCTTGGCCTTAAAGCAGTGGCGATTTACCGCGATGGTTCCAAGAGGACTCAGCCGCTCAATACGGCCAAGGACAAGGAAGAGAAGAAAACGGCTGCGGTTGAACTCAAAGAGACGCGGCCGCTAAGGCGCAAATTACCGGATGAGCGCAGATCGATTACACACAAGTTCGACATTGCCGGCCATGAGGGCTATATCACAGCGGGAATGTACGAAGACGGCCAACCGGGCGAGATTTTCATTACCATGTCCAAGGAAGGTTCGACAATTTCCGGTTTGATGGATTCATTTGCCACGGCCATTTCCATGGCATTTCAGTATGGAGTACCGCTGCGGGTTTTGGTAGATAAGTTCAGCCACATGCGCTTCGAGCCGTCCGGCTTCACGAAAAATCCCGATATTCCAATGGCAAAGTCGATTATGGACTATATCTTCAGATGGCTGGCCACCAAGTTCCTCGACGGTGACGCGCAGCAGGAGCTTGGCGTCATTAAACAGGAGCCGGAAGAAAAAGAATCGGCGGCCTCGAAGAAAATTGTTTCGATTGCGCCGCAAGCGCCGCGTGGCGGCGCTCCGGTGGCGAGCATCAGCAGCGTCACGAGTCTGTATCAGCAAGACGCGCCGCCGTGTCCGGATTGCGGCGCCATTATGATACGCAGCGGCGCCTGCTATAAGTGCATGAACTGCGGCGCGGTGAGTGGTTGCAGTTGAGATCCGGCAGCGGATCTCGAACTAGAATCAGCGCGGGTGGGTATCTTCCACCGCCCTTGATTGTGATTGATTTCAAGCGGTGATCATCCGTTGTGCGGCTGGAAGGACAGAGAACGCGGGCGCTAACCTATGGCCGCCGATTCGGCGGTGAACTATTTTTTCTCCAGATGGAGCACGCCCTTCTTAGTATCGATATCCAAGCGGAAATTGCTGAGGAAGTTGAGACCCAGAAGACCCACGACCTGAGAGTTGGGCGTTACATCGTGAATCGCGGTCGTCAGGTTTTTTATTTCCATTCCACCGACTGTAATGGAGTCCAAATCGGCCAGCGGCGCCTGGATGACTCCGTTAGCCGTTTGAAAGGGCATCGTGCGCTGGTTTTGCGTAAGATCGATGCTCAGCTCTCTGGCCGTAGCAGTCGAGATCATCGTGTAGGTTGCGCCGGTATCGACGACCAGTTTGGCCGGAGTAGTTTTATTAAGCAAGACTTCGACGACTACGACCTGTCCTTGCTTCTCAAAAGGAACGGACGCCCTGGCTATGGTTGGAGGCGCGAGTCGAGAGGTATCCGCCGGTGGCGCGCTTTCCTGGCCCTTGATGCGGGTTGCGCGCCGGCGCTGCGACTCCGGGATGTTGTGCACGTTGTCGGTAAAATGAACGACGCCGTTTTGATCAACCCAGCGAAAAAAATCCGCCGCCAGTACATCCGCATTCATAAAGACTGCACCGGCAAGCAGCCATGCGGGATTTAAAGTCCTCACGAGAGCTTCAGTCTATCACAATACAACAAACTGACAAAACTACGCGCATTGAATTGTCTTGCTCTTGGTTAGGAGCCGTGGCTCATTCGCTATTCAAACCGCAAAATTCCTGTTCAAACAAGCGCAAAATTCTTGTTTGAAAAATAGTCGTGCTGGGTGATGATGACTTTACAACAGGGGGTCACTATGTTAGAGAATACCGCAACAAGAGAAGAAAGAGAGAAAAAAACGGAGAACATGGGAATTGCTCCAGCGCAAAAACAAGGGGTTATCGAGCAGTTCAGGGTTCATCAGAGCGATACCGGCTCTCCTGAAGTGCAAGTCGCGCTGTTAAGCCAGCGCATAGAGTATCTCACGCAGCACTTCAAGATTCATGCTAAAGATCACCATTCCCGCCGAGGCCTCCTGAAGCTAGTGGGGCAGCGGAGAAGGCTTCTCGATTATCTCAAGAAATGCGATTTCGAGAGATATCAGAGCCTGATCCAACGGCTGGGAATAAGGAAGTAGCTGTTTCTAGCCAGTTGCCCCTCCATCTTTACCTCCGTCAAGCACCTCTTCTTCAGAGGAGCATCTATGATAAAAAAAGTTGAAATCGATTACCACGGTCGACCTTTGCTCATCGAAGTCGGCCGCTTGGCGAAGCAGGCCGATGGCGCCGCTCTGGTTCGTTACGGCGAAACTGTAGTTTTAGTGACGGCCGTCGCTGCCAGGGACTTGAAGTTGGATACCGATTTTTTTCCGCTAACGGTCGATTATCAAGAACGGACGTTCGCGGCCGGTAAGATCCCCGGTGGATTTTTCAAACGGGAAGGCCGTCCGTCCGAGAAGGAAATCCTTACGTGTCGTTTAATCGACCGCTCGATCCGACCGCTTTTTGCGGAGGGGTTGCGCTGCGAAACACAGATCATTGCAACCGTTCTTTCGGCGGACCGGGAAAACGATCCAGACGTAGTGGCGATGTTGGGGGCATCGGTCGCGCTCGAGGTTTCGGACATACCTTTCGATGGTCCACTCGTCGGTGTGCGAATCGGCCGGATTGAAGGTCAGTGGGTTATCAATCCGACGCAAACCCAGCTTTTGGACAGCGACATGGATATTTTTCTTTCCGGTAGCCGTGATGCCATTGTCATGGTCGAAGGCGACGCGCAGATGGTTCCCGAGGATGAGATCCTGGAAGCGCTTTTTGCCGGGCATGAGGCGATCCAACCGCTGTTGCAAGTCCAGGAAGAGATTCGCCGCGAGGTGGGAAAGGCAAAACGGCATGTGCCGCTGGCAGAGATTGATGCCAACGTTGTCCGGCGAGTCGAGGCGTTGGCCCTGTCGAAGCTGAAGCAGGCTCTCGAAGTGCCCGAGAAGTTGGAGCGCTACAAGCGGATTGCGGAGGTCAAAAGCGAGGTCGTGCCCCAGGCGCTGGGAGAATTCCCGGACAAAGGCAAGGATATCAAAGGCGCCTTTGAGGCGCTCAAGAGAAATTGCTTCCGGGGTCTCGTCGTAGAAAAGGAACGGCGCATCGATGGGCGCGGTTTGAAAGATGTCCGGCCCATTACCTGCGAAGTCGAGGTTTTGCCGCGAACTCACGGCTCCGCCCTGTTCACCCGCGGCGAGACGCAGGCCTTGGTGGTGACCACCCTCGGCACCGCCTCGGATGAGCAGAGAGTCGATGCGCTTATCGGCGAGCACTTTAAGAAATTCATGCTGCATTATAATTTCCCGCCGTTTAGTGTCGGCGAAGTCAAGTTCCTGCGCGGGCCGGGCCGACGTGAGATCGGCCACGGCAATCTTGCCGAGCGTGCTCTGCTGCCGGTGCTACCGCCCGAGGAGAGTTTTCCTTATACCGTCCGAATTGTGTCGGAAATATTGGAATCCAATGGCTCTACGTCGATGGCCACCGTGTGCGGTGGGTCGCTATCTTTGATGGATGCCGGTGTGCCGGTTTCCGCGCCCGTAGCCGGTATCGCTATGGGGTTGATCAAAGAAGGGGAGCATGTGCGCATTCTCTCCGATATCCTCGGTGACGAGGATCATCTGGGCGATATGGATTTTAAGGTTGCGGGAACGCCCGACGGTGTGACTTCGTTGCAAATGGACATAAAGATCAGCGGCGTCGATCGCAACATCATGCGCCAGGCTTTATACCAGGCCAAAGAAGGCCGTATGCACATTCTCGGGATTATGGGTGAGACGCTTTCGTCGCATCGGACCAATGTATCGGGCCATGCGCCGCGCATTATTACCATCAGGGTCAGACCGGAGAAGATCAGGGAAATCATCGGCCCGGGCGGCAAGGTCATTCGCGGTATCATCGAAGCCACCGGGGTCAAAATGGACGTTGAAGACGATGGGAGCGTAACAATCGCTTCCAGCGATGAAGCTGCCTCGCAAAAAGCTATCGAGATGGTGCAACGAATTGCAGCCGAGGCGGAAGTGGGAAAGATCTACAAAGGTACCGTGCGCAAGATCGTCGACTTTGGCGCGTTCGTCGAGATTCTTCCTGGCACTGATGGCTTGGTTCACATATCACAGCTGGCTTCCGAACGGGTCCGGCGAGTTGCCGACGTGCTTAAAGAAGGCGACGAAGTAATGGTCAAAGTTCTTGAAGTCGATCGGCAGGGTAAGATCAGACTCAGCCGGAAAGAGGCCATGCAGGAAATCGGTGCGGGCCAATCCGACGGCGGCGGCTCGGATGGCGCTCCGCAGGAATAAACTCACGGCCCCTCCATTCTACGATGTTTGCTAAAACCGTTCTGGACAATGGCATTCGAGTCGTCTCCCAAGAGATGACCGACCACCGCTCAGTGAGCCTCGGAATTTGGGTCGAGAACGGCTCCCGCCATGAGCTGCCCCATCAAAACGGCATCTCTCACTTTATAGAGCACTTGTTGTTCAAGGGGACCACGACGCGCACGGCGGCACAGATCGCCGAAGAGATGGACGCCGTCGGAGGTCTTCTCAATGCGTTTACATCCAAAGAACACACCTGTTATTACGCCAAAGTTCTCGATGAAAACCTGCCGCTGGCCATCGATCTGCTGACCGATATTTTTCTTAATTCGAATTTCGACGCCGAAGAGATAGAACGGGAAAGGTCGGTCATTCTCCAGGAAATCTCGCAAGCGGAAGATACTCCGGATGATTACGTGCATGATCTGTTTAGTCTGGATTTCTTCGAGAATCATGCACTAGGTCGTCCGATCGCCGGTCACGCGGGAACGGTTGCGAATTTTTGCCGTGACGATTTCCTCGATTTCTTTCACGAGCGATACCGTCCCGGACGAGTGCTCGTATCCGGCGCCGGCCACTTTAAGCATGACGATCTCGTGGCGGAGATGAATGCCCGCTTGGGCAGTGTAAAGCAGCCGTTCTCGGCAGTTCCCGGCAGTTTTGCGGCAGAAGCATTGCCGCCAACGCGGCGCGGCGTCTTCTCCCATGCTAAACCTTTGGAACAGGTTCATCTTTGTTTAGGGATGCCCGGTATTCACCAGACACATCCGCAACGGCACGCCGCCTATATTCTCAATACCATACTTGGCGGCGGCATGAGCTCTCGCCTTTTTCAGGAGATCCGCGAAAAGCGTGGCAAAGCGTATTCCGTCTATTCGTTCACATCGGCGTATAAAGACACTGGCTATATCGGCGTGTATGCCGGCACGAGCATGGAATCCGCCCGAGAGGTCGTCGATCTCGTTCTAAAGGAACTGAAAAATCTTGCCGCCGGTGAGATCCATGCAGACGAGATCCGCCGGACGCAGGGGCAGTTGGTGGGAAACATTATGCTCGGTCTGGAATCGACCGATTCATGGATGAGCCATATCGCCCGCAACGAACTTTATTTCGGCAAAGCAGTGAGCACCGATGAGACCTGCCGCCGTATCCGTTCCGTCACCCGCGACGAAATCGTTGAGCTGGCTGGCGCCTTGTTTCGCCCTGAAGCGATGGCGGCTTCGCTCCTGGGCGATTTCAAAGACGATTTCAATCTCAACGACTTTGGCCTCGGCCGGTAGTTATCGAGATTGGCCCATAAACTTGGGGCATTGGTGGAAGAGATCCAAATACAAATCACCCGACTTCGCCGCTGCGATGCCCCGGTAGCGTTGCCTGCCTACATGACTGAGGGAGCCGCCGGCATGGACTTATGCGCCGACGTTTCTGACGATGTCTGTTTGCCGCCGCTGGCCAGAATCCTGATTCCAACAGGAGTCGCCATTGCTCTTCCGACTGGCTTTGAGGCGCAGATTCGCCCGCGCAGTGGGCTTGCCCTCAAAGAAGGATTGACCCTGGTCAATAGCCCGGGCACGATCGATTCGGATTATCGCGGTGAGATTCAGCTCATCGCCATCAACCTGGGGAGAGATCCGGTGATTATCACGCCGGGACAACGTGTGGCTCAAATGGTAGTGCAACGGATAGTTCGAGCGCGCTGGCAAGAAGTCGATCAATTACCGGGTTCAGAGCGGCAGGCGGGCGGCTTTGGACATACGGATCTAGCCCGCAAAGATCGCTAGCTCGCGCACGACCCGCTTCATAGTTTCAACAATCCATTTTTAGAGGTTTCCGTCCGGCATGATCGAACGCTATACACGACCGGAGATGGGCCGTATCTGGTCCGAGGAGCACAGTTTTCAAAAATGGCTGGACATCGAGATCCTGGCCGCTGAAGCGTTGTCACACGTGGGCAAAGTGCCAAAAACGGCGGTGGCACGGATCAAAAAGAACGCGCGTTTCAACGTCGACCGTATCCGGGAGATCGAGAAGGAGGTCAAGCACGAAATCATCGCCTTTCTAAGCTGTCTTGGCGAGTCGCTCGGCGATGATGCGCGTTTTCTGCACGTCGGTATGACGTCATCCGATGTCATGGATACGGCGCTCGCGATCCAGCTCAAGGAAGCTTCGGCGATCTTGCTCGGCGATATAAAGGAGTTGATGAAGGTTCTGAGGCGCCAGGCATACAGATACAAATGGACCGTGATGATCGGCCGCACCCACGGGGTGCATGCCGAACCGATCACGTTCGGTCTCAAATTCGCTCTCTGGTATCAAGAGATGGAGCGTAACCTCGAGCGACTTAAGAAAGCCGTCGAGGATATCAGCGTCGGGCAGATCTCGGGAGCAGTCGGTACGTTCGCGCAGATTTCTCCCAGAGTCGAAAGCTACGTGTGCAAGAAGAGCGGGCTCAAGCCAGCGCTGGTTTCCAATCAGATCATCCAACGTGACCGGCATGCTTATTTCTTTACCACGCTGGCTGTCATCGCCAGCTCGCTGGAGAAATTCGCCGTTGAGATTCGTCATTTGCAGCGCACCGAAGTCCAGGAAGCGGAGGAGCCGTTCAGCGAGGGGCAGAAGGGCTCCTCGGCCATGCCGCACAAGCGCAATCCCATCCTATCCGAGAATGTCTCCGGTCTGGCACGCCTGATGCGTTCCTATGCCGCGGCCGCTCTGGAAAACGTGCCGCTCTGGCATGAGCGAGACATCAGCCATTCTTCCGTGGAACGGGTGATTGCGCCGGATGCCACCATCGCTCTTGATTTCATGTTGCGGCGCATGACCTACGTGTTGGGAAACCTCTGCGTCTACCCCGAAAATATGATCCGCAATCTGCAAAAGAGCGGCGGCACAGTTTTTTCCGAACGCGTGCTGTTGGCGCTGGTGGACCGCGGCGTGCCGCGCGATGCGGCTTATCGCATGGTCCAGCGCCACGCCTTGAAAATCGGTCGAGATGGTGGTGATCTAAAAGAGGAACTCGTAAAGGACGGCGAGATCGCCGCCTACCTCTCGGCCAGCGATATGGAGTCGATCTGGGGTGTCAAACATCACCTTGCCCATATAGACTTCATTTTTCGCAGGGTATTCCGCTAAAACTGGAAGGGCTGCAGGACGTGGCCGAGGTATTTTATGCGAGTTAAAATATTCGTTTCTTTGAAACCCGGGGTGCTCGATCCCCAGGGTAAAGCTCTCGAGCAATCTCTGCATTCCTTGGGCTATAAAGAAGTGCAGAAGGTGCGAATGGGTAAGTTTCTGGAGCTGAATCTAGAGACCGAGTCCCGCGACAACGCGGAGGCCCGGATACGTGAAATGTGCGAGAAGCTGTTGACCAATCCTGTCATTGAAGACTTCAAATACGAAGTAGAGGGCTAAAAACGTGCGTTGGGGTGTCATCGTCTTTCCAGGTTCGTGCGACGATCAGGACGTGTTCGATTCGCTCAAGCGAGAGATGGGCCAGAAGGTCAAGTTGCTCTGGCACAAAGATGATCTTGCCGGGCATTTCGATTGCCTGGTGCTGCCGGGCGGCTTTTCTTACGGCGACTACCTTCGTTGCGGCGCCATGGCGCGTTTCTCGCCGATCATGCGCGGTGTGGAGAAATTTGCAAAAGATGGCGGCATCGTGCTGGGCATCTGCAACGGTTTTCAAATTCTCTGCGAAGCGGGCCTGCTGCCGGGCGCGCTAGCACGCAATGCCGACCTCAAGTTTGTCTGCCAGCAAAGCTGGCTGCGTGTCGAGGAGACAGACACGCCGTTCACTTGTCAGCTCAAAAAGGGACAGCTGCTAAAGATTCCCATCAAACACGGCGAGGGACGGTACCACGCAGATCCTGACACGCTGGCACGCCTGCAACGGAACCGGCAGGTTCTGCTACGTTACGTCAATGCCAAGGGTAAAACATCCCCGGCGGCCAATCCCAACGGGTCGCTGGACGACATCGCGGGCGTGTGCAACGAGCGGCGCAATGTCTTCGGCCTGATGCCTCATCCGGAAGACGCCTGCAGCAGGCTACTCGGCAGCGACGATGGGCTGAAAATTTTCTCGTCGATTGCAGCTGCCTGCGAGTCAAAGAGCGCGGCTCATGGCTAAGGAAGAAAGAATCGCATTTGACGAGCCGCAAGTCACCGCAGAGTTGGCCGCCAGCCATGGGATCACTGCGGAAGAATATCAGAAAATCATCCAAATCCTCGGACGGGAGCCGAATTTCGCCGAGCTCGGTGTTTTCTCCGCAATGTGGTCCGAGCACTGCAGCTACAAGAGCTCGCGGCAGTATTTAAAGAATCTACCGACCGAAGGAGCGCATGTCTTGCAGGGCCCCGGTGAGAACGCCGGGGTCGTCGACATCGGCGACGGCTTGGCGGTTGCCTTCAAAATGGAAAGCCACAACCATCCGTCGTTCATCGAGCCCTACCAAGGCGCCGCTACGGGTGTAGGAGGCATTCTCCGGGACATATTTACCATGGGCGCACGGCCGATCGCCTCTTTGAATTCCTTGCGTTTCGGCAGTATCGATCATCCACGGACACGCTATCTGGTTTCGGGGGTCGTCGCTGGCATCGGCGGCTATGGAAACTGTATCGGAGTGCCCACTGTTGGCGGAGAGGTTTTTTTCGACGAATGCTACAACGCCAATATTCTCGTCAATGCATTTGCTCTAGGCATTACCAAAAAAAAACGCATTCATACCGGCTTGGCCAAAGGCGCCGGCAATCCTGTGATGTACGTGGGCTCCAAGACGGGCCGGGACGGCATTCATGGCGCGACCATGGCCTCGGAATCTTTCTCCGAGCAAAAGGAACAGCGGCGACCGACGGTGCAAGTCGGCGATCCTTTCACAGAGAAGCTGTTGCTTGAAGCCTGCCTGGAGTTGATGGAGCATGACTATCTTATCGGCATTCAAGACATGGGAGCTGCGGGGCTGACCAGTTCATCCACGGAAATGGCCGGCCGAGGGGGTGCGGGGATCGAAATCGATCTGTCTGCGGTGCCGCTGCGCGAAGAGGGAATGACCCCTTACGAAATTTTGCTCTCGGAATCACAGGAGCGGATGCTACTGGTCGCCCGAAAAGGCACCGAAGAGGAAATCAAGCGGATTTTCGATAAGTGGGATCTCGACGCCGTCGTTGTCGGTCAGGTGACAGCCGATCATCAGTTTCGCGCATCGTTTGATGGCGTCCAGGTAGCGTCCGTTCCAATTAGCGCGTTGACCAAGGAGGCGCCGGTATACCAGCGACCTGCCGAGCGGCCCAAGAGCCAAGACGAGCTGGAGCAACTCGACCTGCCGAAAATCACCGAGCCCAAGGACCTCGGCTCTATTCTGAAACTGCTTTTGGGATCGCCCAACATCGCCTCGAAAGAGTGGGTCTACCGTCAGTACGATCATTACGTGCGCAGCAATACGGTAGTGGCGCCGGGTGCCGACGCCGCCGTGATTCGTATCAAGGGCACCGACAAGGGACTCGCCATGACCGTGGATGGCAACAGCCGTTATTGTTTTCTTGATCCATACGTCGGCGGTGCTCTGGCAGTGGCTGAGGCGGCGCGCAACCTCGCCTGCGTTGGCGCTCGACCGATTGGCTTGACCGATTGCCTGAATTTTGGCAGTCCGGAAAATCCCGCCGTGATGTGGCAGTTCGCCCGCGTGATTCAGGGCCTGCGTGACGCTTGTACGGCCCTTAAGGTTCCGGTTGTGAGCGGTAATGTAAGTTTTTATAATGAAACTGACGGAGTTCCAATCTATCCAACTCCGACGATCGGCATGGTGGGGCTCCTGCCCCAGGTTGAACGGGTGGTT
>CAYZXN010000110.1:0-4942 GCA_964482425.1 uncultured Syntrophobacteraceae bacterium
AAGTCATATCCCAGTTTAGCACGCGTTTTGGCGCAGCAGTTCGGCATAAGGAATTTCTTCTACACCCGTTAGCCTAACGGGCTCCCGAGCAAACGCAAGTGCTTTGGACCGCGCCTTGCCCTTTACACCCGGACCGCCATGACAAAAATCTTGGGCATATCTTTAGACGCGCCGGCCGCACACGCGGCGGTATTTGAGCGGCTTTAAAGTGGCTAACGTGGATGCTGCCTTTAGCGATTTGGTTGCACGCGGCGCTCTGCCGGCCGTGCCACCGACGGATCGGGTCTGGGGGCAACGGACGGGTTACGTTCGCGATCCTGATGGCCACCTCATTAGAACTCGCGCAGGACCTGCACTGATCTACGACGCCACCGATGTGCTCCAATTCTCAAAAACTTTTGTCGGTACCTAGATTCCTCATATTCGCTTCTGGTATCGTCGGGACCGGCCTCTATTTCGCTTTCTCCAAGCCCTTACAGTTCAGGCATTTGATTCATTTCGCCACGCGCGTGATTCTTGCTTCGCTCTCCTGAAATCCGGCGCTCAACTGCATTCCCCTATGCGTGCTTTCCCTAGATTTTCCTCCACACCTCTCTCAAAAGCCTCAGGGAATTTTTTTGCACCGAGTTGTAGTGGCTTTGTGCCGGGTATAGCGTGAAGTTAGTTAGTTAGTTAGTTGCCTGTCCTTCATCATACGTCCGCGGCGCTCTCGCTCGAATCAAAACGATAAGGAGGGAAAAATGATCAAGAAAGGATCCATCGTGAGTTTTGAATATACTCTCTTGGAGGATAACGGAAAGGTAATTGAATCAAACCAGGGACAAGATCCAGTCACTTACACGCACGGGCAGCAGGAGATTATTCCAGGCCTGGAGAAAAACTTTTCCGAAATGGAGGTCAACGAGGAAAAAAGCATTCGACTTCAACCAGAAGAAGCGTTCGGGCCGGTTGATCCCAACCGTTTCCAAGAAGTACAAAAGACCGAGATTCCTGCTGCCGGGTTAAAGGTCGGGGCCACGCTGACTGCCCGAAGCTCAAAGGGCGAGGATCAGGTCATCCATGTTCGTGAAGTTAAACCCGAAACCGTGATTCTGGATTTCAATCATCCTCTCGCAGGGAAAACTTTGGATTTCAAGGTCAAGGTGTTGGGCATCCAACCAGGGGAATCTTGATCGGTTCGCCTCGCGTCCTCCAACAGTTTTTTTCGCCTTTAAGGGTGAGTTGACCGGCGTTAAGGAATCGGCATGCTTCCGTGCGCCGACAGAATTTGTGGAACATAGGATGGAGTCAGTAAGACTGTAATGACTAACGATTACGTTCAAGCACGCGAAATTATGGTAGAGAAACAACTTGTCAGCAGGGGAATAAATGACCCTCGAGTGCTTCGGGCGATGGCTAAGGTACCACGTCACTTGTTCCTTGAAAGCGAATTGTGGGACCATGCGTATGAAGATCATCCGCTGCGCATCGGCGCGAACCAGACAATTTCGCAGCCTTATATCGTAGCGCTTATGGTTGAAGCGCTTGAACTCACAGGAACGGAAAGGGTGCTTGAAGTAGGAACCGGCTCGGGTTATGCGGCGGCAGTGCTGAGCGAGCTATGCGCCGAGGTTTTTACTGTTGAGGTGCTGGAAGAGCTTGCCGTGAAAAGCGGCGCCCTCTTAAGCAACCTGGGCTACAAGAACGTCTCGCTTCTCATGGGCGACGGAACTCTTGGCTGGGCGGAGCATTCTCCTTACGACGCAGTTGTCATTTCCGCTGCTGCACCCTGTATTCCCCGCCCGCTCGTTGAACAATTAAAGGTACCCGGTTATCTCGTATTCCCCATAGGCGAGGAAGAGCTTCAAACTCTCGTGCGCATTCGTAAAGACAGAGCAGGAATTCGAGAGGAATATTTAGGCGACTGTCACTTCGTAAAGCTAACGGGAAGATACGGGTGGGAAGATTAGGTCAACGTAAGGCCTAACTTCGGTCGACTATTTCCTGTCATTTTAATCTTCTTTCTCTTTTTGTCGGATCGGCACGACCGGGGCTTTCGGGCGCTCGGACCGTTCCTGGACGAGGCGGTCGGTCATCTCGCTAAAAAACCGCTCGATCATCCTAATCAGCACCTCGTTATTGGACGCGAGGACAAGGTCGACGTGATTACGCAACCTAGTCCGGACGATGTCGATCGGTATTTGGTTTTTCCCGCGGGGCAGCTTTGAAACGTTCTTGGACATAGTCAGAACTCCAATGATCGGCACACCGGTGCGAAGCTAAATATCTGGTCGCTGGTGTGATGTCCTTCGGCCCAAAGAACTTCAAATGGCGCAGGCCTTACTGCAGGACGGACCAGCGACCCACTGCGACCATAGACTTGAGCGCGCCGTCAAGCGTAAGAACACGTTCCTCGTCCGTTGTAGACTCGTCAAGCTCATCGATGCACATATCGAGCACGTTGGCGATTATGTTAAGCACGTCTTCGTTTACCATTTCCTCTATGGGCGTAGCGAGAATTTGCTCAAGCCGCTCCTTATCCGTTGTCGTCTGCGTCGCTTCCACGGTGGGCGTATCGCCTGTGGCAGGCTCTGACGAAAGCGCGTCCTTTTCAATCAGCTTTTCTGCAATCGGATACAATACTTCGTCCAGAATTTGAACCGCCGAGTCATTGCCATACTTTTCGCGTAGCTCGGGCTCTGCCTGCCGGAGCATCTCTAAAAGCGCTTTCTCACGTAGATTCGTTTCCATATTCGGTTACCTTCATGTTTTTTGGTTTAAGCTGGCCGCTCAGGTCTGACCTTTGTCAAGACAGCGCGCTTCGAGGCAGTCATTTACTTTTCAATTGGTCCCGCCGCTATCAATGGTTATTGTCGGTTTCATGCCGTCGTGATTCACGGGTGCCCGTGATTTCGATTTCGCTGGGAAACACGTATAGCGATGGACCCCCATCCCATTCTACTAGAATCAGTTGTCGCTCCAGATCTTCAATTTCGTAAACAATAGTGCCCTGGTTATCAGGCTTAATCGTTATTCCGTGATCACGGATCAATTTTTTTGCACGACAACGAGTTCCCGTTCTTTTTGTGTCAATCATATCCCATGCCTCGTCGCTGTATGTTGCTAAGCGAAGCGGCAACCCAGGGCTGTCTGCCGGCCGAACGTTAAAGGATAACGGAAGCGCGGAGCAGCGCACGTGAAAATAGTCGCCGCTATAAAATAGGGTAACACCGGCAACTCGCAGTGCAACCAAACCTGTTTCCTGCGAGCGTGAACATGTGAAAATTCCAATTTGACTGACATTTGATAAGCATTCGTGACCGAGTGTTTCCTGATTTTCAGAGGAACCATATGTTCGAGGTTGCTGAAGCGTACGAAGCTATGATGGGGCGATGGAGTCGCCAGCTTGCACCGGTATTCGTCCAATTCGCAGGTGTCGGCGACGGCGATATTGTGTTTGACGTCGGATGTGGCACCGGCGCACTCTTGTCGACCCTAGCAAGCATGACCCGTGCGGCGAAGATTGTCGGCATCGATCCCTCGGAGGGTTTCGTCCAAGCAGCGCGGAGTCAAATCACCGATCCTCGCGTGACCATCGAATTGGGCGATGCTCAAAACCTTGGTTATGCGGACGCATCTTTCGACCGATGCCTCGGGTTGCTGATTGTGAATTTTATCCCGGATGCGCCGAAGGCGGCGAAAGAAATGCACCGCGTGACAAAATCAGGTGGCGTGGTCGCGACCACGATGTGGGACGGCAGCCGCGCTAATGAGTTTAACCACTGCTTGTGGGATGCAGCGATCAAGGTGGATCGGACAGCGAAGCCGCCTGGAATGCGTGGGTTGTACGGTTCTGCTGAAGCGCTCTTGAACCTTTGGAACGGAGCCGGTCTGACCAACATTGAGGTTACGGAATTAACGATGCAATGCCAGTTCTCTTCGTTTGACGAACTATGGCAGCGTTATGTTAGCGGCTCAGGTTCAGGACCGTCCGGTGTCTACGTGGCAGGGCTCGCGGAAAATCGCCGTGAAGCAGTCAGACAAAGGTTGCGACAGGATGTTCTGCGCGGAGGCGCAGACGGTCCGTTTAGACTCCAGTCAAAAGCGTGGGCGGTGCGTGGTGTCGTACCTTAGAGATGAGGAGCGGGAGAAGAAGACGACATTCTGAATTTTTTGGCCTAACCTCGGTTTCAGGCCCACACGAGTAGGCGTGGCTGGAGTCACGGCGCTGGCGCACTGCTGTAAAGCAACCCTTCGTTTCTGATGAGGTTGAACTCTCCTTCGACTGAATCCAGTGAGACTTGTCTGAAGCGTCGTTGGACTAAACCGCTTCGCGGTAGGCCGGAGGGCCGGAGTCCTGCCATTGGCGATCTTCCTGCTTTAATTTCGCAGTTATCATTTCTCTGACGTTGTGCCTCGGTGCAGTGATAGCCTCGGTGAAAATTTTCACTCAAGGAGGCTGTCATGGGAGCATTACGGGATCGAATGATCGAGGAGATGAAGCTGCGGAACTTTTCTGCTGCAACGCAAAAGACTTACCTCTACGCGGTGACGCGGCTAGCGAAATATTACGGCAAAGCGCCGGATCAACTCAGCAAGGAGGATATCCGAGCGTTTCTTTTACATCTGCTCGTTGAGCGGAAGTTATCGCCCAATGGTCTGACCGGCTACTGCTCGGGGCTGCGGTTTTTCTATAATGAAACTCTGGGGTGGGACGAGAACAAGTTGTTCATTCCACCGCGGAGGAAATCCTCCCCTTTGGCTGAAGTCTTCAGCCCCGAGGAGATTGTGCGCCTTTTCCGCGCAGCCCGAGGTCTCAAGCAGCGCGTGCTGTTGATGACCGCCTATTCGGCAGGGCTCAGAGTCGGCGAGTTGGTCAATCTCAAGATCACCGACATCGATCCAGCGCGCATGACGCTTCGTGTCAGGCAAGGTAAAGGCGGCAAAGACCGTTATGCCATTT
>CAYZXN010000111.1:0-4279 GCA_964482425.1 uncultured Syntrophobacteraceae bacterium
CGCATATACTCATTCTCGTCATCACGGCCGTGCTGCCGATTTTCGCCTTTGCTGTGATAGCAATGGTGACCTCCTGGCGGCGGGAGGAAGCGACTATTCAGGAGAGCCTGTTCAAGGGTGCGCGCGCCATGTCGCTGGCGCTGGACAGGGAATTATCCGGCGATATCCGCTCTCTGCAGATTCTTGCCGAATCTCCGGCGCTCGAAGCGGGGGATTTACGGGGATTCTATGAACAGGCACGACGCGTCCTCTCAACGCAGACGAGCTGGTCGAACATCGTGCTCACGGATGCCGGCGGCGGCCGGCAGATGCTCAACCTCCGTTACGCCTTCGGACAAGCCCTTCCTGAGAACGAGCTGGAGCCCGAAATAATGGCGGCGATCGCCAGCTCTAGGGGTCCGTTCATAGCGCCGCTGGGAAAAAACACGGGCGAATACCGTACGGCGGTTCTGCTGCCGGTGAAATCCACGAACGATCGGCAATACAACCTTATCGCCTCCATCGAGCAGGAAAGATGGCTCGGGTTATTGTCGAGCTACGGCGTGCCCGCCGATGCGACGATGACCCTGATCGACCAGAACGGAATTATCGTGGCGCGAACGCTGAACAACGAGAAGTGGACCGGCAAACCGCCCAGCTCGTCGCTGTTGAAGCACATCCGCGCAGTTCGCGAGGGCAGCACGGTCACCACCGGGCTGGAAGGACAGCGGCTCTACTCGGCCTACAGCAAATCGCCATTATCGGATTGGACCGTTGCGATCGGACTCCCAACGGAAAGCATGCAGCTCGCACTCTGGCGTTCGAGCTCTTTGCTGGTCACTGGCGGCCTTTCCGTTGCGGCACTTGCGTGTATGCTGGCGTTGCTGTTCGGCAGCCGAATCGCGCACGCGGTTGCCGGTTTGGCGCGTTACGCGCACAGCCTGGAACTTCAAGAAATTGTGACGATCAAGCCTTCGGTGAAAATCGCCGAAGTCGATTATGTCAGTTCGATATTCAACGAGGCCGTGCAGAAGTTGCAGCAGCGCGACGCAGAATTGCGTCTGAGCGAGGAACGCTTTCGCTCGCTCATCAACGCCACGACTTCCATCGTCTGGTTCCTCGCCGCAAATGGGCGCTGCGTCGCGCCGCAGCCATCCTGGGAGGCCTACACCGGCCAGAAGTGGCAGGACTACCGCGGCTTCGGCTGGGCCAACGCAATTCATCCAGACGATCGACGGCGCGTCCGGGAGCTGTGGCTGCAGGCCCGCGCTGCCGCTTCAAGCTATAGCGCCGCCGGACGGCTCTGGCACGCGGCAAGTAACGCTTACCGCCACTTCGAGAGCAGGGCGGTGCCTGTGAGTCACTCGGCAGGTGAAATTCGAGAATGGATAGGCATGTGCGTCGACATCGAGGACCGCAAGCAGGCTGAGCTGGCGCTGGTGGAAAGCGAAGAGCGGTTTCGCACGTTGGCGGACACTTCGCCCGTTCCGATCTGGGTCACCGATTCCAACGGCGTCCTGGCGTTTACCAATGCTGCTTACCGCGAGTTCTTCGCCACCCCGGTGGACGGGACGCAAGCTCACAGCTGGCAAGGTCTGCTTCATGCGGAGGATGCGACGAGCTACCTTGGCGCTTTTCATCAAGCGATAAGGGACACCAAAGCATTTCGAGCCGAAGCGCGCGTGCGCCGGCGCGACGGCCAGTGGAGTTGGGTCGATACGCGTGCGCTACCGCGATTTTCCCGTGACGGCCGGTTCCTCGGGCACGTGGGGAGCAGTCCAGACGTCAGCGAAAGTAAACTGCTCGAAGAACAGCTGCGCGAGGCCGACAGGCGCAAAGATCAATTTCTCGCCATGCTCGGCCATGAGCTGCGCAACCCGCTGGGTGTCGCCAGCTCTTATGTGCAGCTTTTGAAAACGACAGCCGCGCCTGAGCCGGAGCGGCAGCAGTTCCAATCCATTATCGAGCGCCAGATCAAGCATATGGCGCGGCTAGTCGATGACTTGCTGGAAGTCTCGAGGATTTCGCGGGGTCAGGTCAGGCTCGACAAGGCGCCCTGTGATTTTGCTTCAATCGTGCGACAGACGGCGGAAGATTACCGGCCGACCTTCGAGAGCGCGGGGCTCGCCTTCACTGTCAACGTACCGCCGCAACAGGTCCGGATAACGGCGGATGGCACGCGTCTGGCGCAATCGATCGGCAATCTGCTGCATAACGCAGCCAAGTTTACCGGGTCAGGCGGGCAGGTGGCGATACAAATGATGAGCCCGCCGGACAAGCGCTGTGTTGTTCTGAGTGTGCGCGACAGCGGCAGCGGTATGACGCCCGACATGGTGTCGCGCTTATTCGACTCCTTCAGTCAGGCCGAGCAGACTCTGGATCGCAGTAAAGGCGGGCTCGGTCTCGGCCTCTACCTGGTAAAGCAGGTGGTAGAGTTGCATGGTGGCCGCGTATGGGCGTCCAGTGAAGGATTGGAACGAGGCTCGGAATTCTCAATAGAATTGCCGTTCGAGCCGGCGCCCGCAAGCGTGGCCGAGCCGGGCGCGAGCGATCTTAGCCGGAAAATTTCCCGGCGCGTTCTGGTTATCGACGACAATCGACCAGCCGCGCGCGCGCTCGAATTGTTTTTGAAAAACACCGGACACGCGGTGGAGACCGCCTACGATGGCGCCGCCGGATTGTTCGCGGTGCGGCGCTTTAAGCCGGACGTCGTGCTGTGCGACATCGGCCTGCCGGAACTTGACGGTTACGCAGTCGCGCAGCAAATCCGCCGGGACTCTTCGCTTCGAGGCGTGTACCTGATCGCTGTTTCCGGATATGGTCAGGATGAAGACCGGCAACGCGCCCGGGGAGCCGGGTTCGACGAGTACCTCGTCAAGCCCGTCAACCTGGCGGAGGTGGAAAAGAGCGTGCGGCAAAGCCCTTGAAGACGGCGGGTGAATGCGGGTGAATAGGGACGCATCGCCTACGCCACACCGCAGCGCTCCAGCGTTCGGTAAAACAACTTTGAGCCATTTTGTCGGCATCCGGAGGAGAGTTCGCTGGACATGAGCGCCGTCAAAAGCGTGTCCAGATCGTGAAAGGAAGAAACGATGATGATCCGTTTAGTCGCCATTTGCTGCGTGCTTGCGCTGGCAACGTGTTTTTCTTCGGCGCTTGAGGCGCAAGAAAAAAGACTCGAGAAGCTGCAGACCGGCGGCGGTTCGGCCTCGGCGACGCAGATGTCGCTCTGGCTGGCAAAGGAAGGCAACTACTATCAAAAGCATGGCCTCAACGTCGAGGTCATCAGCATACCGGGAAGCTCGCTGGCGCTGCAGGCGATGCTGTCGGGAGAGTTGCCGATCATCCAAGCGGGCGGTGCCGGCCCGATTCAAACGAGTCTGTCGGGCGCCGATACCGTCATCATCGCAACCATCGCCAAAAAATTTAACTGGTGGATCTTCAGCCAGCCCAACATCACGCGCATGGAAGATCTCAAGGGAAAGGTGTTCGGTACGACCCGCTTCGGCACCCAGTCGGACCTTGCGTCCCGGATCGCCTTGCGCCGCTACGGTATCGACCCGGAGCGCGATATAACCATGGTTCAGACCGGCGGGCCGGCCGAAACGGTGAGCGCGATGATGACCGGCAAAGTCCACGCCGCGGCCATCACTCCGCCGGCCACGCTGCAAGCAAAAAAGGTCAAATTGCGCGAGCTGCTGGATCTCTCCAAACTCGACGTCGAGTATCACGTCAACGGCCTGGTCACGACCCGGCGATTCATCAAATCCAACGAGGACGTGGTGCGACGTTTTCTCATGGCCTATATCGAAGGCGCCGCCCGAGGGCAGAAAGACAAGCCGTTCGCGATGAAGACCATGGCGAAATATTTCCGCAGCGACGATCGTGAATTGCTCGAAGAAACCTACGAGCTGATTATCAAGGACGGATTCAGTCTTCCTCCGTATCCGGCGGGTGTCGCCAACCTGCTGCAGGGATTGGAGGCCCAGTATCCAAAAGCCAAAGGCGCTAAACCGGAAGATTTTGTCGACAGCCGCTTTGTCCGCGAGTTGGAGCAGAATGGATTTATTAAGTCGGTGCTTGCGGGCAAGTAGCATCGCGGTGGAGCGAAAGGATGTCCGCGGCAAACAAAGCGCCTCCGACCGGAAAAAAGACAGGACAAAGGAAATTCGCGCAAAGATGCAAAGAACGTCAAGTAAAGAAGGCAAATTCTTTGCGGCTTTCGCTCTGCGCGAGAACAAGATTCGTCCGAAAGGCGGTCAGGCGCCACACGAAAATCCAAGTACTCATGCTCACCGTG
>CAYZXN010000112.1:0-4064 GCA_964482425.1 uncultured Syntrophobacteraceae bacterium
GGGCAATATCATTATTTTTGTTACCAAAGAGGCCAAGCTTTATGAGAAGCACGGTCTCGATGCCGAGGTGATCACCATGAACGGTTCGGGTATCGCCTCCAAGGCCCTCATTAGCGGCAACATCGAAATCTCCCCGATCGCGACGCCGACGGTGATCAATGCCAATCTTGCCGGATCCGACATGGCAATTCTCGCGCACACGATGCCAGGCGTGATTCATGCCCTTATGGTGAAGCCGGAGATCAAACGGCCGGAAGAGCTCCGGGGCAAAAAGATCGCTGTTTCGAGCCTGGGTTCGCTGACGGATTTCCTGGTCCGTTATATCGCGCGCAAGAAGGGGCTCAATCCGGACCGCGATCTGACGTTGATTCAGACCGGCGGCGATGCCGAGCGCATCGTCGCGCTCAAAAGCGGTGTTGTGGACGGCGCAGCTATGTCGCATCCCGGTTACGGCCGGGCGCAGCGGATGGGTTTTTCGATGCTGTGGGACTCGGCCAAGGAGGTCAATTATCCCTGGATGGAGGTCACCGCCCGCAAAGCCACGATCAAGAGCGATCGGCAAACGATCATGAATTACATGAAAGCTCATCTCGAAGGAATCGCGCTGTTCAAGAAGGATCGGGAGTTCAGCAAGAAAGTCATCAAGAAGACCCTTCGACTCGACGATGAAGAGCTAATCAACGAATCTTACGAGATTTTCTCGCAGGCGTTCCTGCCGGCGCCGTATCCGAACCTGGCGGGAATGAAAACCAGCTATGAGTACGTGGCTACTACTCGCCCGGAAGTCTGGAAACATAAGCCCGATGAATTCGCCGATTCGAGTTTTGTCGAAGAACTCGACAAAAGCGGGTTCATCAAGCAGTTATACGCGAGGTAAGCCACGCATCCGGAGTTCAAAAACGCTACAGACGGCGACGCGAGACAGCGGTAGTTTGGTTCGAAATCGGTCCCAAACCCGATTGCTTGATGCGCGGACTTACGAGGGCCAGCTGAAACGATGCGCGACCGACCTTAAATCGACGCTCTAGCCCTCCATTCTGACAACTGACCTCTTTTCGCTACTCCAGTCGAACACTTTTGTGCAGTGATCTGTATACTTTTTTTCCGCTGCACTGAGACGTGACTTCGATTCGAAGATCTGCTTCATAGCTAAATATTGTGATGATCCGTGTCTGGACTGGAAGCGGTAGCGCTCTTACGAGTGTGGCACATCGGTTGCTATCTAAATGAATCGGTTGGAGAGCAGCAAATTAATTCCAGAGAGGATGTTGTCTTATGTACGGGTTTTTACTGTTGGCGCTCATCGCGATCTATCTTACGATATCGTATAACCCCAGCTCTAAAGGATCTCATAGTAATCGCAAGGAGGAGTGGGGCAAGCGATTTTTCGGCATGATCCGAAGAAACAACGCGTAAGCTTTTGATCACTGTGAACGCAGTCGACACATCCAATACTCGAAACGTCCCAAGAACCAAAACCGACAACGGGTCATGGGGCCGTTCCAGCTTACCGCGACGAAAGTCCATCCGCGTCTGCCTGCTCGTGCTTACTTTGTCAGTTGTTGATCCCGTGTCGTGACATTCCTGGGAAAACCCCCTCAATCTCCGCAAAAAACCGTTTTCTATTTCAGTTGATCGTCGCTATCCTACGATCGTAGTTGGCTGCAGTATGGCTGCTCGGAAAGGACGCCCACAGGCTCTATGCCCGAAGCCCATCAAATTCCTCAGGCCGCATTTCTGAATTATCGACCCATTCCCTTGAGTTTTGGCACGAGTGGACTGCGCGGCCTGGTCAAAGACATCACCGATTTAGAGGCTTACATCAACGTCAAAGGCGCGCTGCGCTATCTTTTGAACATCGGCGATATTTCAGCGAAAAGCGGCGGCGTGGTGCTTGCCGGCGATTTGCGGCCGAGCACAGACCGCATTATGAGAGCCTGCGCGCAGGCGATACTCGACGCCGGCTTGCGGGTGGAAAATGCCGGCAAGATCCCGACGCCGGCGCTGGTCTCTTACGCGATGTCGACCGGGCGTGCTGGCGTCATGGTGAGCGGCAGCCACATCCCTTTCGATCGCAACGGCATCAAGCTCAGCAAACGCGCCGGCGAGGTGTTGAAATCCGACGAACCAGGCATTCTCCGCGGAGTCGATCAGGTGCGCGCCGAAGAATATGCCCGGAGCGCGGCGGCGGCTTTCAATACGGCGGGCATGTTCAAGCGCGCGCCGGATTTGCCGCCGCTTGACAGTGCCGCCGAAGAAACTTATGTGCGCCGTTATCTTGATGGCTTTAACGGAGTTAATCTTGCCGGCTGGCGCGTTCTCGTCTATCAACATTCCGCCGTGGGGCGGGATGTTCTAACCCGCATCCTGCGCGAGCTGGGCGCTGAAGTACTCGCCGAGGGCCGCAGCGATTCGTTTATTCCCATCGACACGGAAAACATTACCGCCGCGCAGCTGGACCGTCTGGGAGAATTCGCCGCAGCCGCCGAAAGCAGGGGCCGGCCACTTGACGCGATCGTCTCCACCGACGGCGATTCCGACCGGCCGCTGGTGAGCGCCGTGCTGCCCGCCGGCGCGATGCATTCTGACGGCCGGCGCGTGCGGTTTTTACCTGGTGACCTTTTGGGGATCGTCGTCGCCGAGTATCTCGGCGCCGATGCTGCCGCGGTTCCCATCAGCGCCAATGATGCCGTCGAGCGGCGCATGAATGAACGCGGCGTTCTGCTCGAAAAAACCCAAATCGGTTCGCCCTATGTCGTCGCCGCTCTCGACCGGCTGCGGCGCGCCGGTAAACAAACCGTTGTCGGCTGGGAAGCCAACGGAGGGTTTCTGACCGGCAGCGATATCCGGCTAAGCGCCGGCACATTGACGGCGCTGCCGACGCGCGATGCTATGCTGCCGATTCTGGCCAACCTGTTTGCTGCGGCTGAGCGGAGAATCGGCTTGGCAGCTTTGTGGGACCGGTTGCCGGCGCGCTTCGGCGGCGCCGGTTTGCTCGACGATTTTCCAGCAGCGGCCAGCCGGGCGGTGCTGTCGCGACTGATTCCGCCCGGCGAGATTATCGAGGTCGTGTTCGACGGCGCAGGCGGCGTGCTCGACCGCAGCCGCGCGGGCGCGACAGAATACGCGGCACTGGAGCCGCAGGCCGCCGCGGATTGGCGGCGCTGCCGTGAAACCCTAAGCCGCTTCTTCACACCTGCCGCCGGTTTCGACGACATCGCGCGCATCAACGCTCTGGACGGCCTGCGTATCTATTTTCGCAGTGGCGACATAGCCCATATCCGGCCATCGGGCAATGCGCCGCAGCTGCGCATTTACGCCAATAGCGACTCGCAAGCGCGCGCCGACCGGATCGTCGAGCTCGCCCTCGAGGAACCCCACGGCATCTTACGTCAACTCGAGCGGGCGTTTGCCTGAAGGTTTTTACCTGTCGTTGCGCGAGGCGATTACGCCGCCAGTGCCGGCATCACTTTGGTGGCGAACAGTTCGATGGATCGGCTCACCTGCTGATGGCTCAGACCGCCGAAGCTGAACATGCCGACCAAACAGTCCGGCCTTGCCGTTTCGATCATCCAACGCGCTTTCGCTGTAACGGTTGCCGGGCTGCCGATGAGCGACGTGCCCCATTCGTCGAGCCGCCTGACCGTGAGACCTCCGGGAAAATAAGGAAAGCGTTCGGTAAATTTCGGCAGATCATCCGGCGAGACCGACTCACCGCGCCAGACATTGTCCGTCGCCAGTTGCCAAAAGCGTGTGATCTCCGGCACGGCCTCATGCCACGCTTGCTCGTCGGTATCGGCGACGTAAACGTCGCGCACCATGATGGCATCGCCTTTGCCAAAAAGGTGAGCGTGTTTGGCGCGCTCCTCGCGATAGGAACTGATCGCCCGCGCGCAATTCGCCAGAGGCTGGCGCGATAGCGCCAGATTCCAGCCGCGCCGCGCCACCATCGCCGGACTGTCGGGCGAGGTCGCGCCGTAGTAGATCGGCGGGTGGGGTTTCTGCAGCGGCTGGGGTCGGCAGATGATGTCGATGTAGCTCCAAGCTTTTCCGCTGTACGTAAA
>CAYZXN010000113.1:0-5154 GCA_964482425.1 uncultured Syntrophobacteraceae bacterium
TGGTTCTGGGACAGACAGCGTTGGCAGAGGATAGCGTGTCGGAGCTGATGAAGCAGCGGTTGGCCGACATGACCGGCAAAGAGGGCACCGTAATCACCGTGGACTATGCGCCGGGTGCCGCATCCGACCCGCACGTCCATCCGGGCTCAGTGTTCGCCTACGTCCTGGAGGGAGCTGTGGTCTCTCAATTAGAGGGAGAGCAGGCCGTGACCTATACAAAAGGTCAGAGCTGGTATGAGTCTCCCAAGAAACCGCATGTCGTATCCAAGAATGCGAGCAAGACCGAACCGGCCAAGCTCCTGGTGTTTCTGCTGTCACAGGAGGGCGAGGCGCTCAAAGTGCCGGTGAAATCACCCGACAGCGGGAGGTGATCCTCTTGGAAGGGACTTGTATGGAGACCAAGTTTCAATGAAAGAAAGACCTCAAGGCCCCAGAGTCGTCATCATCGGCGGCGGGTTCGGCGGTCTACATGCGGCGAAAGCCTTGGCGAATGAAGCGGTTGAGGTGACGCTCATCGACCGCAAAAACCATCACATCTTCCAGCCATTGCTCTATCAAGTGGCGTTGGGAGTGCTCTCGCCCGGCGAGATCACCGCGTCGTTGCGTCATACCTTGCGTAAATCACGCAATGTTCACACCATTCTTGGTGAGGTGACCGAATTCGATACCACCGCGCGACGAGTGAAATTAATCGACGGCGCGGAGATCGCTTACGATTATCTGATCATCGCGGCTGGAGCGCGTCACGCGTACTTTGGCCATGACGAATGGGAAAAGGACGCGCCGGGACTGAAGACGATCGAGGACGCGGTGGAACTTCGCAGCCGATTGCTGCGGGCGTTTGAGACGGCGGAACGCAGAGCACACTTGACCGGCCGGCAAGACCCGCTGTGCTTCGCCGTCATTGGCGGTGGTCCCACGGGCGTCGAATTGGCGGGAGCGATTGCCGACCTCGCGCGGCTGGCTCTTGCTAAAGATTTCAAAGCGATCGACACGACAAAAGCGCGCGTCCGGCTGTATGAGGGCTCGCCGCGGGTTTTAGGCACATATTCGGAAGAGTCATCCCGGAAAGCTAGGCAGCAATTGGAGCAGCTCGGAGTCGAAGTATACTCCGAGAGTATGGTGACAGCAGTTGAGCGCGGACGGATAAAAGTCCGAGACCAATGGATTGAAACAGACGTTACGCTTTGGGCCACCGGAGTCCACCCTTCGCCGCTTGGCAAAAAACTGGGCGCACCAACCGACCGAGCCGGGCGAGTGCTCATCGAACAAGATTTGAGTGTTCCTGGACATCGCGAGATTTTCGTGATCGGGGATATGTCGGCGCTCACCGATGCGAGCAGTACACCGGTGCCGGGTCTCGCAGCGGCTGCGTTACAGGAGGGCAAAGCTGCGGCAGAGAATATCCTGCGCGACTTGCGCGGCGATGCCCGCCGTTCGTTCATCTATCAGGATCGGGGCATTCTAGCGACCATCGGACATCATCGCGCGGTGGCTCAATTCGGACACAGGACATTTTCGGGTTTGATCGCATGGCTTCTTTGGTCATGGGTCCACATTTTTCTGCTGATAGGCTTTCGCAACCGAGTAGCGGTGATGAGTCAGTGGGTATGGGCGTATTTGACACGCCAGGGAAGCAGCCCTCTCATTACGGAACACCAACGGAGGGAATTTGATTTGGAGCGAGCTCAAGAACCGTTGACTTCAGCCGGGAACAAGGGTAGGGAAGGGTTTGGATTGAAGCAAGAGCGAGAAATAAGCAGATAAATATGAGCGTCAACGGAAACATCGCCAGCGCATGACTATGGACGGCAGCAGACGACCGGCACGGAGTAGTTGGCCCCTGCCCCAGAGATGGAGAAGTATGGCCGAACACAATCTTCTAGCCGTTGCCTTTCTGACGCTCGCCGAGGCTCAAATCGCGAAACTTGGTTGTTGTACCAGTGCGACACCGAAGTCGTACGGAATTTCTTTTTAAGGAGAAATTTATGGCTGAAGAATTTATTTCACGTGGTTTTAAAGGACGAGCAAGGGAAACCGATAGCGCCCTCAAAGAACGGATTCCGCCCGGCCAATATGAAACAAAGGATTTTCCGGTGTTGTCCGCCGGACCGACTCCGCGAACGTCGCGGTCGCTTGAGCGGTGGAACTTTAAGATTTACGGGGAAAGCGTCGAAGTTTTGAAATGGACTTGGGACGAATTCCGGAAGTTGCCGTGCGAAACCGTGACGGTTGATATTCACTGCGTCACCAAGTGGTCAAAGCTCGACACCGTCTGGACGGGCGTTTCGGTCGACATACTGCTCGAAGGCATTAACCTTGCCGCACAGCCAGCCATCGGTTATCTCATCGCTTATTGCGACGGCGGGTATACGACGAATCTACCGCTCACTGACGTCCGCGGCGGAAAAGCGTGGATTGCTTACGAATACGATGGAAAGCCGATCGCGCCCGAGCACGGAGGTCCGGCGCGCTTGCTGGTCCCGCATCTCTATTTTTGGAAAAGCGCCAAATGGGTGCGCGGCTTCAAACTCGTCACAGAAGACCACGCAGGGTTCTGGGAGTCGCTTGGCTATCACAACTATGGCGACCCTTGGAAAGAGCAACGGTACGCGGGTGATTAATAGTCATGGCGCAGCAGTTCAAATGGCAACTCGGGAAGGTCCTCGAAATTCGGCAGGAAACGCCGAAGGTAAAAAGTCTCATTCTCGAGGTGCCGGATTGGACCCCGCACCGGGCGGGGCAGCACGTTGACGTGCGTCTGATGGCAGAAGACGGTTATCAAGCGCAGCGCAGCTATTCAATCGCTTCGCCGCCGGAAGAGACATATCTGATGCTAACGGTCGAGCGCATCGAGGACGGCGAGGTTTCGCCTTATTTAACTGATGAATTGAGCGTCGGCGACCGGATCGCGCTACGCGGACCCGTCGGCGGATATTTTGTTTGGAACGCCCGCGACGAGAAGAACGACGACTCGCCGCTTTTTCTCGTCGCAGGCGGAAGTGGCATCGTGCCGCTGATGGCGATGATTCGCCACCGCGCGAATTCGGGTAACAAAGTTCCGACTAAACTCCTATACTCGTCCTCCTACTACGAAGAAATTATTTACCGCGAAGAGCTTGACACTATATCCGCGAATGACTCTTCGCTCCGCGTCTTTCACACTTTAACCAGACGGCAGCCCCAAAATTGGATGGGTTACGGGCGCAGAATTGACCTGGCGATGTTGGCGGACACAGCTTGGCGGCCGGCTGAAAAACCGCGTGCTTTCACTTGCGGTCCGACCACGCTGGTCGAGACGGTCGCCAATTATTTACAGGAATTAGGCTACAAACCGGAATGCATCAAGACGGAGCGTTTCGGACCTACCGGAGGGTGAACGGTATGAAGGATAACGATTTGAGATTGGACGGCAACGCGGCCGGCGGATTGCTGAACGAACTTTTTCCATTTGAGATGACGACCGCGGAGGCGACCTGCGGGGGCTGCGGCACAAAAAAACTTTTTGGCGAAGTGATGTTTTACCGGCACGGAATGGGCGCAATCCTGCGCTGCGCTGACTGCGACACGGCGTTGATTCGGATTACGCACGTTCGCGGATGTTACCGGCTCGATCTGAGCGGGATGAGCTATCTTCGAATTGCCGCTGATATTCATTAACAGGTCACCGCTCCGGCATCTCGGGCAAGCCGCTTTGTGAGCCTATCGCACCGTATGGTCAATTCGTAATGAACACCAAGGAGGAGATCGCACAGACGCTTCATGAACTTGATTGGACGTTCGTTACAGCGTGACCATCTCATGCTCGACAGAGGCGTTGATTTGGTGACGTAGCTTCGACTTTGCTCGCATTGATCACGCATGCGACGTTGATACCAGAACTTTTGGCGGAGAAAGGCGACGCACGAAAGTAGCGCGGATTCTCTTCATTGATGTGATTCCACAACCGTCCAACGGTATGCGTCTTAATTCTATGAATACCGACCGGTTGGTCAAATCACTCGACAGCAATATTACAAGGAGGTTTGCGATGTATACGAAGAGCTGGGTCATGAGTGTCATGTTGGTGGGTTTGCTCGGCAGCGTATGGTTCAGTACCAGTCGTGCCGGAGAAGGAACGGCTCCCGCGCCAGAAGCCATGCGAAATATCGGCCCGGTCCTCGCAAAGGCCTATATCTTTGCGGCTGTGCATCCCAACCCGCCCAACCATCTATGGCTTGACGAAGGCAATGGAAGGGTCCAGTTTATGATGTTCGATAAGCCGGTGAGCGATCCGACTGCAGTCTTGCTCTTCGTCGGTCAAGGCATCAAAGGTCGGTTTTGTGCCGAATCGCAGCCTGATGGTGGCAAGACAGGCTTCAACCATTTCCATCGGATCAATACCCCTGCCACTGGAGACACGTCCATGCACGGCGCCAAAGGCGAGGAAGGGTATTGGCTCAAACATGTCGCGGTAGCTGAGTTCGACATGGAGGACAAGGGCGAACACGGAGGGCATGGAGGAAAGACGCATTTCAAACCGGGTGAGGTGGAGAATCTGCCCCAGCCGCCGACACCCAAGTGTAAGTAACGTTTCGGCGTAGCTGGTGCTCATTGTGCGTCCCACAATCCATGTCGGGACTTCGTGATTAGAGTCGAAGCAGGCTTGAGAACGAGACCTCCAAGGAGGCCGACATGCCCCTATGTCTCACGGTAAGAAAGTGATCCATCTTATGAGCCGGATCGTGCAGCTTAGCTATGGAGCATCGTAATGGGAGAATTAATCAAAATATTAGGTTTTGCCGGTAGCTTGCGGAAAGAATCGTACAACAGATCCGCCTTGCGGGCCGCAGTAAAGCTGGTACCCCAGGGAGCCCACCTCGACACGTTCGAGCTCGACAATCTCCCGCCATTTAATCAGGATCACGAGCGCGAACCGCCTCACGCGGTGCGTGCTTTCAAGGCTGCTGTCAAAGCAGCAGACGCAATTCTCATAGTGACCCCGGTATACAACTATTCAGTTCCAGGAGTTCTGAAGAATGCAATTGACTGGGCCTCCCGGCCTTAGGGAACAACGCATGGGACGGAAAGACGGTTGGCGTGGTAGGCGCTTCAGTTGGAATGCTTGGTACAGCGCGGGCGCAATATCACCTGCGCCAAATGTTTGTCTTTCTC
>CAYZXN010000114.1:0-6478 GCA_964482425.1 uncultured Syntrophobacteraceae bacterium
GGTTTGCTCGCCGCCTCGATGAGCTTTGCCACAATGTGCGGCGGGGTCGGTAAATCCGGATTACCCATGCCAAAATCGACGATGTCTTCGCCCCGATGGCGCGCCTCCATCTTCATGCCATCGATAATGCTAAAGACATAAGGCGGCAGTCGCTTGATTCGCTGGAATTCCACTCGATCTACCTCACCCTTTCTGCAGAAGCCCTTGACTGTTTTTATAAGCCATCGCCACTTTCCGTGCAACTTTAAAGCGCGCCGCTGGACACAAGGCCGTTCAAAATGTTCCAGGGGTCCAGAGTTCCAACTGTTTGCTCAGGATAGGGCGGACAGTTGAGTTCACGCCGTCCGCCTAACCAGCGGATTCAGAGCACGATTGGGTCGGCAAGAGCGGACTTAGAGGTAAAACTCCATCGGCGGCGGCCGGAGCGAATCTGCCTTGCGTGTGGTTTTCCCGGCTGTAACTAAACGACCGCGCCCAGTTGCAGCCGCTGCCCCCAGCGGCGCACCAGGATGCGCCGCATCTCCTGGGACTCCCGGCGCTTGAGCTCAGGATCGTTTTCAAGCCATGCCTCGGCTTCGGCGCGGGCAGCGATCAATAACCGTGCGTCGCGGGCCAGATTGGCCAGGCGAAAATCCGCCAGGCCGGATTGCCGCGTGCCGAAAAACTCGCCCGGACCACGCAGTGCCAGGTCCGCTTCGGCAATCCTGAAGCCATCCGACTCGCGCTCCATAACCGTCAGGCGCTGATCGGCAATCGCATTTCTTGGCGCGCGATTCACCAGCAGGCAATGCGCCGCAGCGCTACCCCGCCCCACCCTTCCGCGCAACTGGTGTAGTTGGGACAATCCGAAGCGCTCGGCATGTTCGATTAGCATGACGGTCGCGTTGGGGATATCGATGCCGACTTCGATCACCGTAGTCGAAACCAGCACGCGTATGTCGCCGTCGCGGAACGCTCGCATCACGTGATCGCGTTCGCCGGTGGCCATGCGGCCGTGAACCAGACCGACGCCGAATTCTTTAAACACCGATTGGCGCATTTTCGCTGCCATCTGGGTTGCGTCGCGCACTTGCTGGAGTTGTTCCGAGGCCTGCACCAGCGGATAGACGATGAACGCTTGGTGGCCCCGACGCAACTGATCGAGCACCAGGGCGTAAACCGTCTGGCGTTGGGACTCGCCAAAAACCCGGGTCTTTACCGGCAGGCGCCCGGGCGGCATTTCATCCAGAACCGACACATCCATGTCGCCGTACAGAACCATAGCCAAACTGCGCGGTATAGGCGTGGCGCTCATCAGCAGCATATGCGGTTCACCGGTCATGGTACTGGCGCCGCCGGGCCGGCCGTTTACCTGCTGCAGCGAGAGTCTCTGAAACACGCCGAAGCGGTGTTGTTCGTCGATGACGCCCAAGGCCATGCGCGGCACGTGCACGCCTTCTTGAATCAGGGCATGCGTGCCGACGACAAACTGAACCTCCCGCGTGGCGACTTCTTCGAGGGCCGCTTTGCGTTCTTTAGCCGGCATGGAGCCGGTAATGAGTTTGGCCCTGATGGCCAGTTTTTCCGCATAGGGCAGGATGCTGCGAAAATGCTGCTCGGCCAAAAGTTCGGTGGGCGCCATCCATACCGCTTGATGACCTTTCTCGATGACCCGCAGCGAGCTAAACCATGCCACCATGGTTTTACCCGAGCCGACGTCGCCTTGAACCAGCCGGTGCATCGCCTGTGAAGATTCCATGTCACGGTCGATCTCAGCGATGACCCGTTGTTGCGCCCGCGTCAGCTCGAAGGACAAAAGCGCTGTCATCTTTCGGATCAGAGTGCCGCTGGCGGCGACAACGATACCGCGGCTGTTGACGTTCTTCCGTTTTTTGATGGCCAGGCCGAGCTGAAGATAAAACAACTCGTCGAAGATGATCGAGCGATGTGCTTGAGAGCTAAAGCTGTTCAACGCCGGCACGCTCAATGCGGGCGGCGGCCGATGCAATTGAATCAAGGCTTCGGCCGGGTCGATAAGACCGTGTCGCTGCATCGTCGCGGCCGGCAGGCGGCTTGCCAACTTGCCGCCGTGGACGGTTATGGCCTGATCGATCCACTTGCGAATCAGAGACAAGGAAATACTTGCGGGATGCTCGTAAACCGGCAGAATCTTTGGCGCAGCCGGAGAGTCGCCGTCTTCGAGAATCTCGAATTCGGGATGGACAATTTGCCGGAGCCCGCCCATTCCCGTCTCCACTTTACCATGAACCGCGAGACGCTGGCCGGCTTTCAGACCACCGGCTAAGTACGACGGCGCTCTATACCAGACAAGCCCAAGGGCGCCGCTGTGATCCATCAATTGTCCGACCAGTAGCTGCGAGCGTCGCCGCGGGTTGTATTTTTTTTGAATCGCCGCCAGCCTGCCGACAAATGTCTCTTCCCGGCCGCTGACGGCCTCGCTGATCGGTTTAACGTTGCGCCGGTCCTCATAACGAAACGGCAGGTGGTACAAAAGATCCTCGACGGTTTTCAGCCCGTAGGCGTCCAGCTGGGCGGCGCGCTTGGGACCGATGCCCTTGAGAAATCGCAGCGGCGTTTGCAGGCCATCGCCGCTCGGCGGGAATGAAACGGTGCCGTGCCCGGAAGGCGGTGCGGTCGTCGAGCTGCGGCGCGGCAGGTCCATGACAGGACTACAGTGCGGGGTGTCTCAGATACTCCTGCAACGCCTGAACTTCGAAATCGTTATTGCGCAGATACTCGATGGCTTCGGCTGCCGCTTCCGCGCCGGCCATGGTGGTAAAGTAAGGTATCTGGAAGTCGAGCGCGCTACGGCGCAGATGATACGAATCGGCCTGTGAGTGAGCATCCGCCGGAGTATTGATGACCATGGAGATTTTACCCTCTTTGATTCTATCGCCGATGTGCGGGCTGCCGTCCTGAACTTTGTTGATCACTTCCGTAGAAATTTCCATTTGTTTGAAAAAAGCCGCCGTGCCGCGCGTGGCCATGATCTGAAAGCCGCTGCGCTTGAGTTTCTCGGCGATCGCTGCCGCCGCTTTTTTGTCCTCATCGCGCACGCTGATAAAAACCCGTCCTTTGCTCGGCAGGCGCATGCCTCCGCCCAATTGAGCTTTCGCGAACGCGATGCCGAAGTTCGCGTCGATCCCCATCACTTCGCCGGTGGACTTCATTTCCGGTCCTAACAGCGTATCGACGCCGGGGAATTTGTTGAACGGGAAAACGGCTTCCTTTACCGAGACATGCTTCGGCAGTACCTCGGCTTTGACGCCGAGATCGCGCAACTTTCCGCCGACCATGATGCGGGCGGCGATCTTTGCCAGAGGCACGCCTGTGGCTTTGCTGACGAACGGAACGGTACGAGAAGCGCGTGGATTGACCTCGAGAACGAAAACATTCTGCCCCTGAACGGCAAATTGCACGTTCATCAGGCCGTGCACATGGAGAGCCTCGGCTAGCGCGATGGTCTGCTGTCGAATGATGTCCTGGATCGCGGCAGTGATGGATTTAGGCGGCAAACTGCACGCACTGTCGCCGGAGTGCACCCCGGCCCGTTCGATATGCTCCATGATGCCGCCGATGATGACGTCGTCACCGTCGCTCAAAGCATCCACGTCGACCTCGATGGCGTCGTCGAGGAATTTGTCGATCAATACCGGATGCTCTGGAGACGCCGAAACCGCATAGGTCATGTAGCGGCGCAACGCATCGTGATCGTAGACGATCTCCATAGCCCGTCCGCCAAGCACGTAAGACGGTCGCACCAATACGGGATAACCCAGCCGTTCGGCGATCTCGAAGGCATCTTCATAGGAACGCGCGATTCCGTTATCCGGTTGCCGGATGCCGATGCGGTTCAACAGCGCCGAGAACCTCTCGCGGTCTTCGGCCAGATCGATGCTGTCCGGCGAGGTGCCGATGATACGGACGCCGGCGCGCTCCAACGGCAGCGCCAGCTTGAGCGGCGTCTGGCCGCCGAACTGGACGATGACGCCGTCGGGATTCTCGCGATCGACGATGTTCATCACTTCTTCCATCGTGAGCGGCTCGAAGTAGAGCTTGTCCGAAGTATCGTAATCCGTGCTGACGGTTTCCGGGTTGCAGTTGACCATGAGGGTCTCATACCCGTCTTCCCTCAAGGCGAACGCCGCATGGACGCAGCAGTAATCGAACTCAATGCCTTGACCGATGCGATTCGGTCCACCGCCCAGGATCATAATTTTTTTACGCCGTGTAGGATTCGATTCGTCCTGACCTTCATAGGTCGAGTAGAGATACGGCGTATAGGCTTTGAACTCGGCGCCGCAGGTATCCACCGCGCAAAACACCGCCTCGATATGCTGCGACTTTCGCAATTGCCGGACCTGGTCTTCGCTGCCGCCCGTGAGAGCGGCGATACGCGCATCGGCAAACCCCATTTGTTTCCAACGCTGCATTGTCTCGGCTTGCACCCCGGTCAACATGCCGCGGCAGGTTGAGATCTCTTCGTCGGCCACGACGATCTCGCGAATTTTCTCGACAAACCAGGGATCGAAGTAGGTAAGCCGGTAAATCTCTTCGGCCGGCATGCCCAGCCTTATGGCGTCGCCTAGATACCACAAACGTTGGGAATTGGGGTTTCTCAGTTTCTCCCGAACGGTGTCGAGAGCGTGGTCGCGTTGACCGGGAGAAAGCTCGACGCGCGGCTCGAACCCGAACGAACCGATTTCGAGCGAGCGCATGGCTTTTTGCAGCGATTCTTTGAAGGTCCGCCCGATGGCCATGGCTTCCCCCACCGATTTCATCTGCGGCGTCAGCAGATCCTTGGCCTGCGGAAATTTTTCAAAGGTAAAGCGTGGAATCTTGACCACCACATAGTCGATGGTTGGCTCGAAGCAGGCCGGCGTCTCCCGCGTGATGTCGTTGCGGATTTCATCCAGCGTGTAGCCGACCGCCAGTTTCGCGGCGATCTTGGCAATCGGAAAGCCGGTTGCCTTGCTCGCTAGGGCCGAGCTTCGCGATACCCGAGGGTTCATTTCGATGACCACCATGCGGCCGTCTTTGGGATTGACAGCGAACTGGATATTGGAGCCGCCGGTTTCGACGCCGATTTCGCGGATAACGCGCTGCGAGGCGTCGCGCATGATCTGATACTCTTTGTCGGTCAGGGTTTGTGCCGGCGCCACGGTGATGGAATCGCCGGTGTGAATGCCCATGGGATCAAAATTCTCGATCGAGCAGATGATCACGACATTATCTTTGTGATCACGCATCACTTCGAGCTCGAACTCTTTCCAGCCGAGCACCGATTCTTCGATCAATACCTCGTGCACCGGCGAGATGCTCAGACCCGCCTGGACCACGTCTTTGAACTCCTCCGGCCCGAAGGCAAAGCTGCCTCCGCTGCCGCCGAGGGTGCGCGATGCGCGGATAATAACCGGGAAGCTGAGACGCTTCTGGATGCGCATGGCATCGCGCATATTACGCGCGTAACCGCTGCGCGGCAGATCCAAGCCCGCTCTCTTCATCGCGTTTTTAAAGAGATCGCGATCCTCGGCTTTTTTTATGGATTCAAGCTTGGCACCGATCATCTCAACGCCATAACGCTCCAGTATGCCGCGCTCGGCGAGATCGATGGCCAGGTTGAGCGCGGTTTGCCCGCCCAGGGTTGGTAGAAGCGCGTCCGGTCGTTCCTTGATAATCACCTTTTCGACGATATCGGTGGTGATCGGCTCGATATAGGTCCGGTCGGCGAACTCGGGATCGGTCATGATCGTGGCCGGATTGGAATTGACCAGGATCACCCGGTAGCCTTCCTCTTTGAGTGCCTTGACCGCTTGCGTGCCGGAGTAATCGAATTCGCAAGCCTGTCCGATAATAATCGGGCCGGAACCGATAAGCAGGATCGATTTGATGTCAGTTCGTTTCGGCATGGATGGTCAGGAGCCTTTGTGTTGGTTCATCAGTTCTATGAAACGCAAAAAAAGGTAGTTCGCGTCGTGCGGCCCGGGCGAAGACTCCGGATGATACTGCACCGAAAAAACCGGCAGTTCCCGATGCACCAGGCCCTCCACCGTATTGTCGTTGAGGTTGAGATGAGTCACTTCGGCCGCACCTTTGAGCGAATCGGCATCGACCGCGAAGCCGTGATTCTGCGATGTGATCTCTACCTTGCGAGTGGTCAAATCCATCACCGGTTGGTTGCCACCGTGGTGGCCGAACTTCAACTTGTACGTTTTTCCGCCCAACGCGAGACCGAGAATCTGATGGCCTAGGCAGATGCCGAAAACCGGCTTTTTACCGACCAGCTTGCGTATGTTCTCCTTGGCGTAGGGCACCGCGTCCGGATCGCCGGGGCCGTTGGAGAGAAATATTCCGTCCGGTTGCAATGCCAGCACGTCCTCAGCGGAAGTCTCGGCGGGGACCACTTTGACCTGACAACCGACCTCGGTAAGATTGCGCAGGATGTTGTATTTGATCCCGAAATCGTAAGCCACTACGG
>CAYZXN010000115.1:0-5540 GCA_964482425.1 uncultured Syntrophobacteraceae bacterium
CAGGCCCGTTCGATCAGACTGTTGTTACAGAGGCATGAGTTGCCCGATCTGGAATAACCACCCCTATGTTCTAAAATTTGCCTTCCACTAGCGGCGTCTCGCCGGCTCCCTCAATTAATCGGCAAAAACAATTCCTCGATAGGCATTTTCTTGGACATTAGTCCCTGGTCAAGCGAGTAACCGACAAAGCGCTCGAGATTGGCGCGGTTCATTTCCAATCCATGGGGCCATGGATCATCTCCCAACAGCTTTTGCTCCTCTTCGAACGCCTGGCGGCCCCAGGCCAGCCACGACCAATTCGGATCGGCATAAAACTCGCGGCAGATTTTTTTTGCCTCTTGGAACGCATCGAACAGGCTGCGCGCCGTTCCAGGATATTTTTTCAACACATTATCTTTAAACGCCACGACATGCATGATCGGGAAAAATCCGTTTCTCTTGAAATATCTGAGATCCTCCGCCTTCGGATCGGCAAACAACCGGCGGATCTTTTGCGAGCCGCGCAGCACCGGCTTGGGCGGATGCGGCGTCATCATGGCGCTGATCGCGCCGGTCTCGAGCAAAGCGCCGGCGTCGGCACCTTCGGGCAGCTGATCGATCTTAACGCCCTTTTCCGGCTCGAACTCGATATTATCCTTCTTGCTGAGCACCCAGTGAATGCGCCGCCATGGTACGTCAAACTCGCTTTGCAAATCGCCTTTTGCGAGAGTCGCCAAGGTGTTCTGAAAGCTGTGCAAGCCGACTTTTTTTCCGATCAAATCCCCGGGAGAATTGATTCCGGCATCCGCGTTCACCCACATCTGCGACAGGCTGAACAGCCGCCGCGGGAAAACCGGAATGGCGGTAAACGGCATGCCGCGGCTTTTGGCCATCAGGTAGGAGGAAAGCGACAACTCGGCTACATCGAACTCGGATTTCTGCAGCATCCGCTCGTGGCGTTCATGGCCATCGCGCTGGCGATCCGTCTGGCCGACGATCAAAATATTCAGATCTATGCCTTGGGGTCTTACCGTGCCGTCAAAAAACGGTACATGCCGATCGTAATGCGAGAGCGCAATTGTCATCTCGGGGTTGGCCATGGTTCCTCCTTTGAATGCAGTAGAGTGGATTTCGCGCCTGAGTCCCAGTGAGATCCTGCACGGGAAGAGCATTCGCTGTCAATCATGAAGCTGCCGCTTTGTCCGCGCGATCCACCGCCCTGACAAGCTCAAATACCTCCGGTCGATCCGCGGGATCCTGACCGCGGTGAGCGAAAAATACATTGCCGTTGCGATCGAGCAAAAAATCTCCGCCGCCCTGGTAAATATCATCTTTGCCCCAATCCTGCCGCTGCCTTCGCTGCCCCAACATCCGCAGATAGAACCGCAAAGTGGAAAATGAAAATACCTGGAACCAGGAGAGCCGCTTCAGGGTAAATGCCCGGTAAGCGACTCGCTCCGGATCCGCCAGCATAAGGAATGGCCATTGATGCTGCTTTTGATAACCAGCCAGATTGTCGGGTTCGGCAAAAGAAACCACCGCCACGCTCACTCCGCGTTTATCGAATTCGTCCTTCAAGGATTTCACCTCGCCGAGGTGAGCCTGGCAAGGCAATCAGGCAAGATGCCGGAGAAAGATCAGCAGTAGGTATTTCTCAAATCGACCATGTAACGAAACACGCCGTCGATTTAAATCGCAAAAATACAAACCGTCAAGCCGGATCTTCTCCATAATGCAGCGTTGGATTGCGCCTGCAGCGACTTACGCGAGCTGCGATGAGAACAAAGCAGAAAAACGCAGGCCCAGAAAAAACAAGGGGCGCCCCGACCTAGCGCCTCTTGTTGCATAAAGTTTCTACAAACTACCAGCGATTGCGACCGCCGCCCCCACCACGTCTCTCATCACCCCCGCCGCCGAAGCCGCCACCGGAACGTCTCTCCTGCGGGCGCGCTTCGTTGACTGTCAGCGTTCGGCCACCGAGATCGCTTCCGTTGAGCGCCTGGATCGCCTTTTGAGCCTCGTCCGAGGAACTCATTTCGACAAATCCAAAACCCCGCGAACGACCGCTGAATTTGTCCGTAATAACACGGGCCGATTCTACGGCGCCATGGGCAGAAAAGATCTCCTGCAATTGATCGTCGGTGGTCGAATAGGGTAATCCGCCGACGTAAATTTTACTGCTCATGTTCTCCTCCTCTGGAAAACGATTGCTGTCTTTGACCCTGAGAACCTGATCGACGCAGGAATCAGAACATGAAAAGCAAAGCACGCTCTGGCCGGATTGTCCGCGAGGAAAGAATCGCAAGGAAAGACTGACCAAGCCTTCAACTCTCTAATATATGTCACTACAGAAGGCTCCATACTGAAGTGTGCTTTCAACCTACTTGGTTTCCATATGCGATACAAGAGCTTTTTTTGGCTCCGTATCGCGCCCGGCGGTTGCTTCATAGAGCGATTTTGTATTATGTGGACCGCTGAAGCATTTCTCGAAATTATTCAAACTGAAGGAGGAAAAAATGTACCAAACAGATCAATATGAAGGCATGCTTGCCGAAACCGTGACGATGCAAGGCCACAAGGGCGACACCATCAACGCCTATTTTGCGCGGCCTGTAGGCGCCGGGCCGTTCCCGGGCATGGTCCTGATCCACCACGCGCCCGGCTGGGACGAATGGTACCGCGAATGCACGCGAAAATTCGCCCACCATGGTTATGCCGCTATCTCGCCCAACCTCTACTTCCGGGAGGGTCATGGCCCGGCGGAAGACGTCGGCGCCAAGGTGCGCGCGGCCGGCGGGGTTCCCGATGAGCAGGTGTTGGGCGATCTGGACGGCGCCCAAAATATGCTCCGTTCGCTGCCGTACGTAAGCAAGAAGGTGGGCGTATTCGGAACCTGCTCCGGTGGACGGCACGGATTCTTGGCCGCGTGTCGTTTGCAAGGATTCGATGCGCTGGTCGAGTGTTGGGGCGGTGGCGTCGTGATGAAGCAAGAAGAGCTGACCCCGAAACGGCCGGTAGCGCCCATCGACTATACCAAGGATCTTTCTTGTCCGATGATCGGCATTTTCGGCAACGACGACAAATCGCCGTCGCCGGAACAGGTAAACCAACACGAGGCGGAGCTCAAGAAGCAGGGCAAGAGCCATGAATTCCACCGTTACGACGGCGCCGGCCACGGCTTCTTTTACTATGACCGGGCCGCATACCGCCAGGAACAGGCGGTGGACGGCTGGAAAAAGGTTTTCGCGTTTCTTGAGAAAAACCTGAAAGGTTAAAACAAGCGCTGAAAGGGATTAACCATGTGCACAATGATCGTTCATCAAGCGAAAATAGAAGGCCGCGGCAAAAGCGGCCAAGACTGGTTCGAGTTACGCGAGGCCAATGTCTCCTACGATCACCCTTACGATATGCCTTTGGAGCATGCCCTCAACATCGACTTCGTTAATGAAGGCAAAGGGCCGGGCGCGCGTGTCGCCGTGGAGCTTTCCATTGAAGCAGCGCGCAACCTGGTGAAAACCATTGAAACGGTGCTGGCGCAAGCCGAAGAACGCGGCGTGTTGGAAGACATCCGGCTGGCTGCGCGCTAGATGGAATGAGGGCGAATAGCGCGTTTGACTCACCGTCGCGCTCTATTCGCCCGGCCCTGCAACAACCCGACTGATTCCCTCACTCGCGCAACTCTGTTTACAATCGATTGGCAAATTCATCCGACATAGAGCCGCCATCGTCCTCGAGCAACATTCGCCCGTGGTCGTCCTTGCTGATTCGCGATTATCGTCTGGTCTGGTTCGCCAGCATCTTCAACGCCGTCGCAATTCAGGTGCGCAATGTCGCGGGTTTATACCAGGTCTATGAAATTTCCGGTTCGCCCTTTCAACTCGGGCTTACAGGATTCTTCCAGGCCTTTCCGTTCGTGATCTTCGGCTTGTTTGCCGGCGCCGTGGCAGATACTTTCGACCGCAAGAAACTGCTGATGGCCACCATCACCATTCAATTCGTTCCCAGCCTGCTGCTCGGAGCTTTGACCGCCACGGGCACGGTGCAGGTTTGGCATGTCTATACCCTGGGGTTTCTCGGCGCGTTGGTCGAGGTTTTTAACTGGCCCGCACGCGCCGCCTTGATCCCCCGTCTGGTGCCGCGCTCGCTGCTGATGAATGCCGTGACCCTCAACACCATCATTATTCAGATGAGCTTCCTGCTCGGCCCGGCCGTCGGCGGTGTGCTCATTGATCGGATCGGTTTGTCAACGACTTACTTTATCACCACTGCCCTGCTGATCCCGGCGGGAATTGCCATCCTCGCCATGCGAACTTCGGGACTGCCCCAAGGAGAGCGCCGGCGCGTCAACCTACGCAGTATTTTCGAGGGAATCGAATTCATCTGGATCCAGCGCATCATACTGTCGCTGTTTCTCCTCGACTTTGGCGTTACTCTGGTGGGTTTTTACCGGCCGATCCTTCCCATTTTCGCCGCCGATGTTTTTCACACCGGCGCGTCGGGTCTAGGGCTACTCTACGGCGCACCGGCGCTGGGCGCCATCATAGGCTCTATGGCCGTGCTCATGATGGGCGACATCAGGCGCAAGGGCATCATGGTGGTCATTGCCGCGCTGATCTTTGCCGCCAGCCTGGCGTTGTTAGGCCTTGCACAGTGGTTTTGGATGGCAGTGGGCGCCACCTTGATCCTCGGCTTTACCGATTCGGTGAGCGTGGCGATTCGCCGGACGGTGGTTCAGTTGCTGGCGCCAGATGGCATGCTCGGACGGGCATCCAGCCTGATTACGGTTTTCGCGCAGGCTACCAACGGTCTCGGAGCGATCCTCGCGGGAGTAGCAGCCCAATACATCGGAGCGCAGAACGCACTGCTCCTCGGCAGCCTGCTATGCTTCATCATGATTTCATCGATCTGCGTCGCCATTCCGCAACTGTGGCGCTACAAATCGTGACCGTTCAGATGGCATCTAGCCGGTATTATTCATCTCACAGGGAACGTCCGACAAGTGTGTCATCGAGGGTTAGCCCCTGAAGAGTGAAGACATAGAGAGGGACTGCTTCAATGGCCGTTGGGTGCTTGGCTGGCGCCGGCTTCCTCCCAGGCGTTTGGCCAATGGATTCAGCGCGCAGGCCGCCTGAAGCCACACACCTGTTTGCCTTCGCCTTGGAGAGCTCGCTCTCGATGACTGTCACTATGATTAATCGGACTAGTAAAGGCTCTTGAAAAATCCGCTATCTTCAAATTTCTTGCACAAACTCATATCCGCTATTTGTTCGGGCTTAAGCTGCGCCGCTTTGGCATTGAGGCCGTGTTGCACCATCAGCTTGAGCACGGAAGCTACCCCTTCCATCGAGGGACATGGTTTCTTCGGCAGCTCCCCGACGAGCTGCTGATACGCTTTTTCAATCCGGTCCGTTTTATCCAGCCTCAGGTTCTTCGCCAGGCTGTTGAGCACGACCTCCTTGTTGGCCGGCTTATGCACGAACGCCACCGCCTCGACAATCGCTTTGCTCAAGTTCTCGACCATCTGTGGATTCGACTTGATCAGACTGCGGGGAACAACAATA
>CAYZXN010000116.1:0-5419 GCA_964482425.1 uncultured Syntrophobacteraceae bacterium
CATTAAAGCAACTGGCTTAGTTTGATCTCATGAGCATCCATTCCACGGCCGTGATCGACTCCAAGGCGGAACTCGATTCTGAAGTTGACATCGGTCCATACGTGGTCATCGATGGCGCGGTGAAAGTAAAACGTAAGACCCGCATCATGGCACATGCCTATTTGACCGGTTGGACCGAGATTGGCGAAGACAATGAAATCCATCCGGGCGCCGTCCTCGGCAACTCGCCTCAGGATAAGGCCTACCAAGGCGAAGAGACTTACCTGCGTATCGGTGATCATAATGTCTTTCGCGAATACGTTCAGGTCCACCGCGGTACCGCGCCGGGCTCGGCTACGACTGTGGGAGACCACAACTATCTCATGGCCACTGCACACGTGGGTCATAATTGCTCTTTGGGCAATCATGTGATTCTCGCAAATGGAGCCTTGTTGGGCGGTTATGTGGAGGTTGGCGATAACGTTTTCATCTCGGGCAACTGCGTGGTGCACCAGTTTATTCGCATCGGTGACTACGCCATAATGCGCGGGCTCAGCGGCACCAGCCGCGACGTTCCGCCCTATGCCATTATCGATTGGCAACACACAGTTCGCGGCGTGAACGTCGTTGGCTTGAAGCGCGCCGGATTCAATGAAGGTCGAGTTCGCGCTATTCGGGAGGCCTTTCGCGTCCTATTCCGCAAGGGCCGCAATCTTTCGTTGGCGATTAAAGAGGTAGAGGAAGCCGCCGGGGCCAATGAAGATGTCATGGCCCTGGTGGAATTTATTAGGTCTTCGAAGCGCGGCGTCTGCTTTGGCAGCTAGCAGACGTTTGCAAAGGATGAAGGATAAAACCGAGGGAGCTAAGCGGAACTCCGCTTACGTCGTCCTCTCGGTCGCTTCAACCATTCTAAGGCTGGGGCGCAGTTCCCGAGGAACCCGAGGCGTACGTCTCAGACTCCAAGATCTCCGGCCCTGCGCCGACGAAGTAAATTGGATCGGTGCCTTTCAGATGATTCGGAGTCACCACATAGTGTCCACGCACGGCCGGGTAAATAATATTGCTTGCCACGTCCGTTCTACCGCCGCTGAACACATACCCCAAACCTCCGGTCAGCAGGCCTAAGCCCGCATACGTTACCTTGGCCGGGATGTACAGTACATTGGCGAGCGCCGATCCGATTCCGTAGCCCACCTCTTCCGTCATCGGCGGCTCAGCGGCTAGCTCATTGGAACCTGCCGTCTGCGCGTGGACGGGAGCTGAGATTACGGTCACGAATAACCCAAGGGCTATGCCCTTCAAGAGTTGTGTTTTCATACGGCAAACATAGCGCAGAATCTGTGCTACTGTCAATAATATTATTCTAAAATACCTATCGGGATACACCTGCACCTTGGAGTGCTGAAAAGTGAGAAGACCGATTTGCGGGGAAATGGCTGTGTCCAGCGTTGAGCCAATTTATGATCACGGTGTAACGTTGTTTTGTATATAACCGTCGGATAAAAAATAATGCTCGTAGCATGCGCGGATCTGTTCCCGCCTGCTCTCGTAATCTGCCAGCAGCTTGCGTCCGGCCGTGCTCTTGGCAGAGCGCTGGTGCTTCGCGCTATAACCTAGCGCGCGAGCGATGCCGTCGAGTTGCCCCGGGTCACGTTCAAAGGCGTCGATCGACTGGTCGCGGGTCAGGCGCAGGCGATGGTCCAAGCGCCTCAGGAAGAGATATCCCTCGGCGAGCACCGTGTACTCTTTTCGCTTCAGTATTCGCTCGTTCTTGAGGGCCTGTAAGGCCTTCAACGTTTCCTTACGCCGCAGGCTCGGATGGCGCATGCCGTGAGCAAGTTGGAGCATTTGGGTCAGAAACTCGATATCGACGATCCCACCCCGGCCTTTTTTCAAGTTGAAGCGGTTTTCGCTCTCACCCGCGAGTTCTCTCTCCATGCGCATCCGCAGGTGATGAATCTCACCGACCCCCTCGTGTGACAAACCGGAGCCATAGGCAAAAGCGGCCGTAGTTTTTTCAATCTCCTCACCCAGCGCCGCATCACCGGCAACCCAGCGCGCTTTGATCAAGGCCTGCCGTTCCCAAAGTTGAGAGCTGATCCGATGGTAGTCGCGAAACGCTTCCAACGAAGACACGAGTGGGCCCGATTTGCCGGAGGGTCGCAGCTGCATATCTATCTTGTATGCAACCCCTTCTTCAGTCGGTGCTGACAGGTAAGTAATCAGTTTCTGGCCGACGCGCACGTAGAAGTCATGGGCCGGCAGTTTGCCGCCGGGTCCGCCGTTGCTTTGTGCGTCATCGTGCGCATCGTAAATAAACACAACATCGAGGTCGGAATTGTAATCCAATTCCCTGCCGCCCATCTTGCCCATCCCGAGCACGGCAAAACGGCCATCGGGCACCGTGCCGTACTTTCCTTCGAGCTCGTCGAGGGTCAACCGCAAGGCGCACTCGACGGCCGTGTCGGCGACGTCTGAGAGTTGCTCGAGTATTTCTTCGATGTCGATGGCGCCGCCCAGGTCATGGAGACCGATTCGGATGAACTCTTCGGTTTTGAAGCGCCGTAACCCGTTGAGTCGACCTTCGATGTCGTCTTGCTCCGCAAGCGCCTGGCGCGCGGCATCGAACATCTCTTCTTTGCTCTTGCCGACACGCGTTAAATCTATCCGGATCAAAGTGTCAATGAGTTCGGGACGCGTGATGAAGAGCTCCGTAAGAAATTGACTGTCGGCAAAGAGAGTGATCAGCAGCCGCATAGTTTTGGGGTTCTCCGCCAATAAGGTTAGGAACCCGGTGCGGCCGCCGATTCGATGGCTGAAGCGGGACAAATTCAAAAGCGCCTGGTCCGGCACGCTGGATTTGGCGATTTCCGAGATCAAAGCCGGTCCCAGGGTGCGCATTACCTTGAGCCGCTTCGGACTGGGCGGCGCAAAGCTCTCGCCGTCGCGCACCGCCAGGAGATTCTCATAGGCTTTTTTAGGATCGGCGAAGCCGACATTTTGAAGCTCTTGGATGATGATCTCCCGCTGATCCAGATCATGCCAGATGGCGCCGGCCGCCGATGCGCCATCGTCCTGAATCTCTTTTTGCGCGCTATAGAAGAGCCGGTCAAATATGTTGCGCACGTTGGCGCTGTGAGTGCCTTGGGCCAACCAAAACCGCTCGCGCTCGCTGTGCTTTTTTGCCGCGACATAACCGAGGCGGCGGGCTAAGGCTTTTTCTTCCTCTTCGCCCTCGGGAATCGAGTGGGCATGGGCTTCTTGGACAATCTGAACTTTATGTTCGACTTGGCGGAGAAAACGATATGCTTGGGTGAGTTCGTCTCGCTCTTCGTTCGAAATGAAGCCATAGCGGGCCAGTTCCGCCAGCGCCCGAAGGGTATTCGGTTGCCGCAAGGCGGGCTCGTACCCGCCGTTGACGAGTTGCAACGCCTGGGTGAAAAATTCGATCTCGCGAATCCCGCCATAACCCAGCTTAATATTTCTTTCCTTGGCCGCTCCGCTCAAAAGCTCATTCTCGATTCGCTCTTTCATGTGCCTTAGCTCGTCGACCGTGGTGTAGTCGAGATAGCGGCGATAAACAAACGGGTCGACTTCCCGCAAAAACGTTGCGCCGAGTCTCGTGTCGCCGGCCACCGGCCTGGCTTTGATCAAAGCCGCCCGTTCCCAACACTGGCCCCAGGATTCGTAGTAAAGCATGGCCGAATCGACGGATTGGACCAACGGCCCGTTAACTCCCAATGGGCGCAGCCGCAAATCGATGCGAAAGACAAAACCGTCCTCGGTAACTTCACCCAATGCGTGAATGATTTTTTTACCAACCGCCGAAAAAAACGCTCTCGGCTCAACTTTGCCCTTAAGCCCACCGGAGCTTTCCCCTTCGTCATTTTCGTAGAGGAAAATGACATCGATGTCCGAGCTGAAGTTCAACTCAGCACCACCCAGCTTGCCCATTCCCAGAACCACGAACGAGTTGCCGGTCTGGGTTCCAGGCAACACCAAGAGGCCAAAGTCCCTTTCGACCTCGGCGCGACAGTATTGGTAAGCTGCGTCGAGGCAAGTTTCGGCAAGACACGACAGTTCCCGGACGGTTTCTTCCATCGGCACCGCCGGATCGAGATCGCGCGCGCCGATGCGCAGATACTCACGTTGCTTATAGCGACGAAGCCCGGCACAGAAATCTTCCAGCGAGCGCGCTTCCGCAATGACGGATTGCAGCTGGCGCAAGTGCTGATCGGTGGTCCTATTTTCGATCGTGATCTGCTGCGAGAAAAACTCGGGCCAGTTTTTTCCCTGGCGCGCAAGAATATCGCTGAGGAACGTACTGCTGCCAAGAAGGCGAAATAAGGCCGGCCGCAAGGACGACGGCAGTTTGTCTGTACCGATCGTGCCGGTTTCCTGGATCAAACTTAAATAGTGATTCTCGGCAAGAACTGGAGAAGGACTCGATTGAATTAGCGGTCTGGCTTTCTCCGTTGCCTGCTTGATGAGACGCTTTGTCAATGAAGGCACGACCTGAATTCGACTCGGAATAATTGATACTTGATTTGGACTAGCTCGGACCATGCTTGTTGTCAACGGCATGCTCGCGGACCTTCTGCGCCGGTTTGTTGGTCAAGCCGGTAACTTCAAAGTTACTCAACGTAGTGCGTAAGTTACCTGCCGGCAAACAAAGATCCTCCCGAGAAGCCGCCTTCGGAGAAATTAACGCCTTGCAATCAAGGTGTTAGCAAAAGCGAAAAGGAACATCGTGTGTTGGCACAAGCCATGCGATTGCCGCTGATCAAAAGGAGGAAGCGTCATGACAAAGTTATTTTTAATTCCACTGCGAACAAACGCGCAAATGAAATCCATCGTCAGGCGGATCGGAAACATCGCGCTCCCAGGGTCGCGAGTTGTTTTCCTGATGCGCTACCCCGTGGATGGCTACCGGTGGAGCAGCGAGTGCGAGCTAAACGCTCCTTCAAAAGAGAAAAAGCTCGCCGAGCATTACGGCTGGGAACCGAATCTTCAAAGCGCGCGGCGCAAGGTGTTGCCGGCGCTGGACTTGATGCGCGGCATGGGCCTTGAAGCATCCGTCCAAGTATACGCCGGCAGCCTAAGGAAAGCGCTGCAACGTTACTCACTGCAGGACCCGGGTTGTGTCGTTATAGGTCGGCGTGGCCTCGCGCAATGGTTTACGGCGCGCATAAACGGGCTCCTCTCTCACGCGAAGTCAGTGAAAAGTTTTCATTCTGCCGCGGCATTGAATCCACCGCGCGGCCGGATATGAAACCACAACCGCAACACACTCATCCAAGGAGGAAAAGAAAAATGGCACACAATTATTCCTACCAGACGGCACTGGCGGCATCGGAGCGGATCGGCTGGAGAGTGGAGGATCTGATCGGCGGCGACAAGAAGCTCGACTTCTGCAAACCGTTCATGCCCGAGTCGTTGG
>CAYZXN010000117.1:0-6522 GCA_964482425.1 uncultured Syntrophobacteraceae bacterium
ATTTCCTGGGCCCTCATCGTTTATCAAATGGCCGGCATAGGTTTGGGAGTTATTTGCGGTCGGCTGGGCGACATCTATGGTCACCACAAAATGTTCGGCGCCGGTATGGGCATCATGGCAGTCGGATCGCTTCTCTGCGGCCTCTCGCAGGATGTTCTGCAACTGATCCTCTTCCGTTTCGTGCAGGGAGTCGGCGGCGCCATGATTCAGTCTTCGGGTCGCGCCCTGGCTTTTAGAGCGATGCCTCCGGATTCGGCGGGAAAGGCCCAGGGACTGATGGCCATGTCGCACCAGTTTGGTTTTTTTGTCGGTCCGCCCATCGGTGGTCTGATCATCGATCTGGTGCATTGGCGCGGCATATTCTTTTTTTTGTTTGTGCCGAGCGTGCTTGGCATGGCGCTTTGCCTGATGACCGGCCGGGCGGTGGCGCAGCCCGCCGGGCGACGCCAGCCGATCGATTACCGCGGCGCGTTGATCTTTCTTGGGCTGACGATTCTCATCACTCTGTTACTCGATCAAAAAATCGCCGAAGTTCTAGGCGCGGCCAACCAGATGGTGCTCGCTTTGGTTTTTGTCGGCGCTCTCTGGGGTTTCATTGCGCACGAAAGAAAAACCGTGAGTCCGATGATGGACCTGTCTTTTTTTAAAGTTCCTGCTTTCGGCTATGGTTCGGCCGGTCTCTTGATGTGCTGTATCACACAGGGGCTGGTGACGTTTATCGCGCCTTTTTATCTCCAGGACGTGCTCATGCTGTCGCCATCGTTCATGGGGCTTATCTTTCTGGTGCCGTCGCTTCTCAGCATGGTGCTGTCGCCGGTGAGCGGCGCTCTAACCGATCGCATCGGCGCGCGATTTCTCCTTATCACCGGCGTGGTCATATTGATGGCGTCTTTTGCAATCGGCGCCACCCTGGGCCCCAGCTCCCATTGGATGTTGCCGACCCTCATGCTGGCGTTAACCGGTGCCGGCTCGGCGTTCTTCAACACGCCTTCGCAGGCGGTGATGATCAGCTCGCTGCCCAAGGAGCACTGGGGCACGGCGATCGGGATTATCAACGGGATCTTCGGCTTGGGACACATGCTCGGCATCTCGCTGAGCGGGATTTTTCTGACACTGGCTTTCCGCTATTATTCGGGAATTCCAGGGACGACGCCCGACCCCGGCGATACACAGGTCTTTGTGGCTTCGATGAACGTGACTTTTTGGTTTGCCCTGGCAATCAGTCTTGTGCCGTTGCTGACTTCAGTAAAAATGAAGAGAATCCGGCCAGTTTAGCATCTACTTTGGCGCAATTATCCTGCTGTGACTTGGCGCCCAGGCGCACTGCGGGCCAGATTATCAATCGGTTCACGATTCTCTCAAGGCGGCGATCAGGTCTAGAACGCCCTTCTTGCCGTCGGCAAACAACATCAACGTATTATCGGCGGCGAATAGCGGGTTGGGAATTCCGGCGAAGCCGGGGCTTAGGCTACGCTTCATAACGACCACGGTCTTCGCCTTATCGACGTTCAAGATCGGCATGCCGGCAATCGGACTCGACGGGTCGGTTCGCGCGAGCGGGTTAACCACGTCGTTTGCGCCGATCACCAGCACAACATCGGTCTGCTCGAACATCGAGTTGATCTCATCCATGTCTTTTAATTTTTCGTAGGGAACATTGGCGTCGGCCAGAAGAACGTTCATGTGACCGGGCATGCGCCCGGCGACGGGGTGAATGCCGTATTCGACGACGACCCCCCTCGATTCAAGCGCATTAGCGAGATCTCTCACCGCATGTTGTGCCTGCGCCACCGCCAGCCCGTAGCCCGGGACAATGACCACTCTGCGAGCGGTATCAAACAACATGGCGACTTCTTCGGGAGAGGTGGCTTTGGTCTTTCCCTCATAGATGTCCTGACTTGGAGCGAAGGTTCCTTCGGCCGGCGCCATCACTCCGAAAAGAACATTTGTCAGAGATCGGTTCATGGCGCGGCACATGATCCGCGTCAGGATGATTCCGGAAGCTCCCACCAATGAGCCGGCTATGATCAGCCCGTTGTTGGAAAGCACGAAACCGGTCGCCGCGGCGGCAATGCCGGAGTAGGAGTTTAGCAGTGAAATCACTACCGGCATGTCGGCGCCACCGATGGGTACCACGAGCATCACTCCCAACAGCGAGGCCGCCGCTACCAAACCCCAATACGCTCTCGTTTCACTTGGATCCACGACAAGCCAGGCGGCAAGAACGAGGCAAGCCGCTCCAAGCAGAGCATTCCAAAGCTGGTGTGCCGGCAGCGACATCGACTTCTCGGAAATCAGTCCCTGCAGTTTGCCGAAAGCCACCAGGCTTCCGCAAAAAGTAACTGCGCCAACGATCCCCGAGGCCGCTACCGAGATCGTGAACGGCGCGGTAAAAGGCATTGCGAGCAAGATCGCCTCGACCAACGCAGCTCCCGCTACCAACACCGAAGCGCCGCCACCTAAGCCGTTGAACACCGCCACCAGTTGGGGCATCGCGGTCATCGGGACTTTCAGCGCCATGGGAATACCGGCGGCGCTGCCGATAACCAGCCCGGCGATGATCAACTCGTAACTCACGATTTCGCGGTGCAGCAAGGTGACCACCACCGCCAAGAGCATTCCACAAGCTCCGGCGAGATTGCCGCCGACCGCGGTTCGCGGGTGAGTGAGTCCCTTGAGCCCGACGATGAACAGGACTGAGGCGAGAAGATAAGCGAGATTAACGACAACCTGAGGCACGGCGTCTAATCCTTTTTGCGGAACATCTCAAGCATGCGGTGAGTAACCAGAAAACCACCCACCACGTTGATGGTCGCGAAGATGACGGCGATCATGCCTAAGATAGCGGTGAGGGTGGAGTGTTGCGTCCCGGTGGAAAGTAGAGCGCCAATCAGAGTAACGCCGGAAATGGCGTTGGAGCCCGACATCAGCGGCGTGTGCAGAGTCGGAGGAACTTTGGTGATGATTTCAAAGCCGACAAAGATCGCGAGCACGAATATCGTCAACGCTGCCACCAGGGATTCCATGAAAGCCTCCTTGAGTTAAGTACGACGCACGGGCTCTTCTTTAGCCGGGAGCTGCAAGAATTCACGTATACGCGCATTGACGATCTCGCCGTCATATGTGACCAGAGTCTCCGTGACGATCTGGTCCTCCCCCGGCGGCATGAGCTGCCCGTCTTTGATGATATGGCGTAAAAAAGTCGAAATGTTTTTCGCGTACATCTGGCTGGCGTGGAACGGCACTGTCGAAGCGATATTGATAGGCGACATGACCGTGACGCCATGGCGAATCACGCTCTCGCCGGCGCTACTGACGGAGCAATTGCCGCCTTGCTCGCCGGCCAGGTCTACAATTACCGAACCGGGCGCCATTTTCTTCACCATTTCTTCCGTAAGAAGCACGGGAGCCTTGCGGCCGGGGACCACGGCGGCAGAAATGACGACGTCGCTTTCGGCAACCACGCCGCTTAGAAGTTCCTGCTGGCGCAGATAAAAACTCTCATCTTTCGCTTTGGCGTAACCGCCGGCTTTTTCATCCTCGCCGGTCTCCAGCGGAAGCTCTACAAACCTCGCTCCCAAGCTTTCGACTTCCTGTTTTACCGCAGGACGTACATCGTAGGCCTTTACTACCGCGCCCAGGCGTCTCGCCGTAGCAATGGCTTGCAACCCGAGAATGCCCGCGCCGATCACAAAAATCCGCGCTGGATTGATGGTGCCGGCGGCGGTCATCAGCATAGGAAACATCTTGGGCAAAGCCTCGGCGGCGGCGAGCACCGATTTGTAGCCGACAACGGTGGACATGGAAGAGAGCGCATCCATTGATTGAGCCCTGGTAATTCTCGGCATCAACTCGACGGCGAAACCGGTAACGCGGGCCTTCGCCAGAGTGAGAATATTTTGGTTGGCCGCGAGCGGACGCAAGAAAGCGACCAAGGCCTGACCAGGCCGCATCAGACCGAGATCCGCCAAACCTGCAAACGGATTGGCGCTAAGCGCCAGAACCTGAACGATGACATCGGCGGAAGAAAATATCTCCCCGCGATCCTCAATGATCTCGGCGCCCGCTTTCTGGAAATCCTCGTCTAAGTATCCGGCTTCTGTTCCAGCGCCGGTCTCGACCAAAACCTTCAAGCTGGATTGGGTGAGACTCGGTAAAACCGCCGGTGTCAGGGCCACCCGGCGCTCTCCGGGATAAGATTCTCTAGGTACTCCGATTATCATCCGTCACAGCCTCTCAATCTAAACTGCCAGCCCCATTGGACGTTGGCAAGGCGAGCCGATAAAAACTCGGAAACCCAATCGCGGCGGCGGAGCTCTAATGCCATCGGCTTGGAAAAGCAATCGTATGATGATCAGGCATCATCGATTCTTGCCGCGGCATATACTCAAATGTTATTTTATTATTGCCGTGCTCCTTGCCAGCGGAGCGGCACTCCTATACAGTTGGCGCAGACCATCCCTTCAGCCCTAATTGGCGCGCAAGAGGTAGAAGACCGGGTGCACAGACAGCGGTTACCCCGGCTTCGGCTCCGGTTCGATAGTTCGATATCTCCGGCTCTGACCCCTCCCTCTTCCAATATCCAAAGGCTATCGAGAGCCTGAAAAAGGAGAGTTATGAATCCTCTACTGATCATCGCCATCCCTCTGGCGCTGGTGATCCTGGGCATGATACTGAACAGCACCGGTCTTTCTTACGATCAACCGCCAAGCTCGCCGGAGCAAGACCCGATCAAGAAATTGACGGCGGAAAAGGAATCCTACCGGAAATTCTTCGATCTACAGAGAAGCCGTTCCTTGAAGCGGCAGAAACGAGTCAGCCAATATAGCTGGCTGGTAATGGCCGCCTTCATCGGCGCATTCATCTGGCTGTATATGGATACGGTGGAAAAGACCAGTCTCGCCACCCGCATTGCCGCACTGCAGACACTCGGAACGGAGGAAGGTAAGCAGATGGTTCTTTCCGTCACTCTGAGCGATGGAAACAACGTCAAGTACCTTGTCAAACTGCCTCAGGCGGACAAATTAGAGGCTACCGTCAAGAAAGAGCCGGTTGCAGTCGAAAGAGTCTCCTCCTGGGAGTTGGAGAGATTAGGCACCGCCTTGAGTGTCGGCGATAATCCACTGCCGCTCGGCATGGCGCTCAAGATCTCGCACTAGATTCCGAAGTCGGCCACGGCGAGCTTTCCAAGTCACGCTTGGGCGCAGGTCCGCGCCTCAAGCCGGTGTTTTAATTTTAAGTTAAAAAAGCGCGCGTCGAGGCGTAAGCTCACCTTTATCCAGCTCCAGGTTTACGAAACGGTGCATTATCTGCTAATCTATTGACCATGGGAAATCAAACATATCAGAAGCGCCAAAAAGAAATGGCTCGGCTGCAAAAGCAAAAAGACAAGGCGGCTCGCCGTATCCAGCGTAAAACAGAAAAGGTCAAGGGCGGTCCGCCGCTTGAAGAAGATGCAATGGTGAGCAAAGCCACTGCGGATCTATCCCAGTACGTAGATTGGTCACCGGCGCTTCCATCGAAAGCACGCAGCGCAGCAGGTTGACGTCACGGCCGCTAAGACGTAGGCTGAATCATGTTTCTTCAGTAAGTGGCCTTCTGAAGAAGATAAAGAATGGGTAAGGCCTTTTGTCAGTCTCTCTCCTTGCGAAGCGATCTATGAATGAGAATCCGACCGGAGCGTGGTTTTAGTTTGCATCAGCCCATGTTCTGCCCATTTGCAGTGAGGTTCTCAGGGTCAAAGACCATAACATTCTCTCACAGGAGGAGAACATGGGTAGTAAATTGTACGTCGGCGGTTTGCCGTATTCCGTAACGGAAGGTCGTTTGCAGGAAATTTTCTCGGCACACGGTACGGTGGAGTCGGCCAGCGTCATTTCAGACAAGTTCACGGGCCAATCGCGCGGCTTCGGCTTTGTCGAGATGAGCTCGGGAAGCGAGGCGCAAAGCGCCATTTCGGCATTGAACGGTACGCAGCTCGATGGCCGTACTCTGACGGTCAATGAGGCCAAGCCGCAGGCCAAGCGCGACAATTTCGGTGGCGGTGGCGGCGGGCGTGGTAACCGTGAGGGTGGTCGTAACCGCTGGTAGTTCTACAATCCAGCTAAAATGCAAAAAGGAGGCAACAGGTCGGGTTGCCTCCTTTTTTTTGGCGCGCTAACGGCCACTCGAGCCGGTTTCGCGGGCAAATCGGCAGACGATCAATCTGCCTGTATCATCGTTTGGCTGCCTGCTGCACAGTCCATCTCTTGTTTGAAGTGAACGATGGAAGGGGGCGGCGCGGCCCCATGGGCAGAGCGAGGATTACAAGATGACCGGGTGCATTACTTACAAAACCTATTTTATACAAGGTGAGTCGTTTCAGCGGCAAACAAACGGCTTCTGGATTGCGCAATATACCGTGACGCGCCGGGAAAGTAACGGCAACGATTTTCCCTCGCATCAATATCAATTCGGCCAGATGTTCAGGACTGAAACGGAAGCCAATCACTTCGCGCTACAAAAAGCGGAGGAATGGATTGA
>CAYZXN010000118.1:0-5354 GCA_964482425.1 uncultured Syntrophobacteraceae bacterium
ATGAACAGCGCATCCGCTCCTGCTCCGGTGCTGCGCGATCCGGCCTGGAATCGCCGAATGTTCTGGGCGGTTGCCGCAGTAATTCTGCTCGGCCCGTCGCTGTACGCCACTGAATTTAAACCCTGGATATTTCTGGAGCCCGAAAATCTAAAAGTCACGGCGCAGTTTGTCGGCGACTTTTTCCCGCCCAAGCTCACGGCGGAGTTTTTGGCCATGGTGACGCGCGAAGCGTGGCGCACCGTCGCCATCGCCACCGCCGGTATCGCGCTCGCGCTGTTGTGTGCGATTCCGCTCGCCCTGGCATCCACGGCGGTGCTGTCGGTTTCGTCTTTACCGGGACGCATGAATGCTATTCCTTTTGCCGCGCGGCAAGCGGTGCGGCTCCTGTTGATCCTGCTGCGGAGTATCCCGGAGCTTGTCTGGGCGCTGGTATTCGTACGCGTCGTCGGCCTCGGCCCCAGCGCCGGGGTGCTGGCGATCGCGCTGACCTACAGCGGCATGCTCGGCAAGGTCTACGGCGACATTCTCGAAAGCAGCGATGTTCATACCACCACAACGTTGTTGCGCAACGGCGCCGGTCGTCTGCAAGCTTTCTTTTATGGTCTGTTGCCGCAGAATGCCGGGGAGTTGACCAGTTACACGGTCTACCGCTGGGAGTGCGCGATCCGCTCGTCGGCAGTGCTTGGTTTTGTCGGCGCCGGCGGTTTGGGGCAACAGATGGAGATGTCGATGAAGATGTTTAACGGTTCGGAGGTGAGCACGATGTTAATCACCTTCGTGTTGCTCGTCGGGTTCGCCGATCATGTCAGTATGCAACTGCGCAAGGTGATCGCGTGAGTGCGGGCCCGACGATGCCGGCGGCGAACCTGCTCATTCGTGCGCCGTCGCAGTTTGTGCGCGCGCGCTACGCTGCCGCCGGCATGATTGCCGGCATCGCCGCGCTCACCGCCGCGAGTTTCTGGTCCCTCGACTTGCAATGGTCGATATTCTTCTCCGCCGATTCCGCCCGCCGGATGTCCAAGTTTCTTGGCGAGTTGCTTGTGCCTTCGACGGACGCCGCCTTCCTCGCCAAGGTTGTGGCAGGCAGTCTCGAGACTTTGGCGATGTCGGCACTCGGTACACTGCTGGCCGCCATCGGCGGGCTGGCGTTGGCGCTGCCGGCGAGCCGGAGCTATGCCGCCGACGGCTCGCTGGCGCGCACGCCCGTGCGTCTCGTGCTGAACGTGCTGCGTTCGATTCCGGAGCTGGTCTGGGCGGCATTGTTGCTCATCTCGGCCGGGCTCGGTCCTTTCGCCGGCACCCTCGCCCTTGCAATGCATACCACCGGCGTGCTCGGCAGGCTTTTCGCCGAGGCCGTAGAGAACGCTTCCCCCGCGCCGTCCTTCGCCTTGCGCGTGCAGGGAGTCGCCGCGGGGCGCGTGTTTCTCTACGCGACATTGCCCCAGGTGCTGCCGCAGATTCTGTCCTACACGCTTTATCGCTGGGAGAACAACATTCGCGCGGCGACGGTGCTGGGTGTGGTCGGCGCTGGCGGTCTCGGCCAGTTGCTCATGTTCCATATGGGGCTTTTCCACATGAGAGAGGCAAGCTCGGTGCTCGTCGCGATGATCTTGCTCGTCTCACTGGTCGACTTACTCTCCTATCTCATGCGCCGCATGCTGGCGCGCTGATACTTCTAAAGCCTCAGTAAAGATACCCCTGTGTTCTTGCCGAGGAGGTTCGATTGCGTATTAAGCGATCGATGACCGGAGTATATTTTTCTCGAGATGGCGGTTGGGCGGACGAGTGCGGGGTTAATGCGTTAAAACGGCGGGATCGTTCACATTCACCCACACGCGTGCATCATACCGGTGGTCAAACGATGGCTATGGAAGCTTATATCCGATCGTGCGTACCTCTGGCTGTCTAATTGATGGAAAAAGAGAGCAGCACAGGAGTCAACCTGCCGTGCCCCTAAAAATGGGACGCTGCCGTAATCGCTAGGTTTTCAGCGCGGCTTCAATAGCGCGGGCGACGTAAACGTGCGTCAGGTGTGTACGGTATGCGGCCGAGCCGTTGATATCCTCGATGACATCTATATTGCGGGTCGATTCCGCAGCGGCTTCTTCAATGGTCTTCGAGTCGATTGTCCTGCCGGTCAAGATCTCTTCGGTGCGACGGGGCCGGTAAGCTTTGTCGGCAATCCCCGTAATTCCCAGAGCGGCGCGGGTGCAGGTTCCTGACGGCTCCAGCGCCAAACGCACAGCGACACCGACGACGGCAAAGCCGGAGGAGCGCGGCGCGGCCTTGAGGTATGCGGTCTTTTCCCCGGTTATCACCGGGACTCTGACCGCCGTGACGAGCTCGTCGGGCTCGAGCACGCTCATTAACAGGCCGAGAAAAAAATCATCCGATTTGATCCAGCGCTCGCCGGTCGGTCCCACTACTTTGATTTCAGCGTCCAGCGCCATAACAGCCGCAGGCAGATCGCCGGCCGGATCGGCGTGCGCAACACTGCCGCCGATGGTGCCGCGGTTTCTTATCTGCACGTCGGCAATGGTGGCAGCGGTTTGCGGCAGGAGAGGGCAGCGGCTTCGCAGCAGCTCCGAATGCTCCATTTGCGCATGGGTCACCATGGCTTCCAGGACGAGGCTGTTGCCGTCTTCGACAATGGTGTCGAGTCCGGGGATTTTCCCGATATCGACAATGTAAGCCGGCTTGGAAAGACGCATTTTCATGAGCGGCAGTAAGCTCTGGCCGCCGGAAAGAACTTTCACGTCGTCGCGATGCGCGGAAAGAATCTTAATCGCATCGTCGATCGAGCGCGGGGCAAAATATTCAAAAGAACCCGGGATCATGGTTAGTACGACCTCCGAAGCGTTTCTGGGTTGCCGTTGGCTAGACGCCAAACCGCCTCGGGTGTGAGCGGTAGATCGGTGACTTTGATCCCGATTGGCGAAAGCGCATCCTCTACGGCGCTGGCAATCGCGGCGGGCGACGGAATAGCGGCCCCTTCCCCGGCAGCCTTCTGGCCTAATGAGGTGTACGGCGATGGCGAAGGCCGGTGAATGACCTCCACTTTGGGGGTTTCAGCGGTGGAGCATTTTCCGTAATCCAGATAAGTCACCGTGAGCGGCTGTCCCTCAGGGCTGTAAATAAAACCCTCTCCCAACGCCACCGCGATGCCGTGAGCCGCCGAGCCGTACACCTGCCCGTTGACGACATCGGGGTTGATGACCGTGCCGTTGTCGCCGACGATAAGATAACGCAGCACTTCGACCTTTCCGGTTGCCTTATCGACTTCCACGATAGCCGCATGGGCGCCGGCCGAAAAAGTAAACTGGGCGCGCACCAGCCGGTCCGCGCCGGGCACGAGGTTCGGTTGGGCATGCGGGAACGTATAATAAAAAGTTGCGTGTAGCCCGGCTTCCATATCGTCCGGGATGAGATGCTGATTGTTGTAGGCGATGCGGCCAAGCTCGGCGAAAGTCACTTTCTTGGTGGCTGAGCCCGGCACCTGGACAACGCCGTTTTCTATCGTCAGTTCCGCCGCATCTGCATTGAGCACGTGAGCCGCCAGTTTGATGACCTTTTCTCGGAGCTTCTTTGCCGCCCCGTGAATGGCGCCGATATCGTAGAGATGAAAGTTGTTGCCGCTGTTTGCCGCCGCTACGCCCCAGGCCGATAAATCGCTGTCGAACGGAATGCTGGTGCTGATCTGGTCGGGAGTTGTGCCCAAGATATCGGCTGCGACTTGCGCGGTCGTCGTCTCATGCGCCTGACCGCAATTGGGCGAGCCGAGGTGGAGCGACAACGTGCCGTTTTTCTCCAGCTTGATGGTCGCGCCATTGATACCCCCGGAGCCGGGCGGTTCCTTCATTTCCGGAAAGATCGCCATGTCGCGGGCGGCGTTTCGACCGCCGGGCTCGACGCCGATGACAATGCCTATGCCCATGAGCTTACCTTGCGCGCGCGCCTGCTTTTGCTCTTCACGGAGTTTGTCGTAGTCGATTTTCTCTAGAAGTGTCGAGAGCAGACCGGGATAGTCGCCGCTGTCGTAAACGTTGCCGCTAATCGTGCGGTAGGGCATTTCATTGGGTTGGATCAAATTTTTGCGCCGCACTTCAATGGGGCTCAAGTTCAACGCTTGAGCCACCCGATCCATCATCCGTTCCCAGATGTAACACATACCCGGCTTGCCGATGCCGCGATTGGGAACGACTGGACACTTGTTGGTTACCACCGCGTTGCCGATCATTTGAATGGCGGGGGTCCGATAGGTGTTCGACAAATTGTTGAGCTTGTTGGTGAAGTGAATCGTCAACGTGCTGATGGAGCCGCCGACATCGTCGTATTCGGTGAAGCGCAGGCCGAGCACGGTGCCGTCGTTTTTCACCGCGGCTTCCGCTTCGAACTCTTGAGCGCAGGCGTGCCCGCCCGCCATCATATGTTCGCTGCGGTCTTCGACCCATTTCACCGGCCGGCCGGATTTCATCGCCAGGAGCGACACCAGCACGACATACTTGCGGATCAGGTGAATCTTCTGGCCGAAGCCGCCGCCCACGTCGGGAATGATGACGCGGACATCCTGCAGGCCGAGCGCTTCGCGCAAGCCGTCGTAAATGACTTCAGGAACCTGCGCCGTAACCCACACAGTCAAGCGTTTACTGGCCGCGTCGTAGGAGGCGATAACGACGAATGGCTCCAGCGGCGTCGAGCTGTAGCGATGGATCTTAAGATTTTCCTCGACGACGCGGTCAGCCGACTTGAAGGCGGCTTCGATGTCACCGTATTGCAGCGAGCCGTTCCATGCCAGATTACTGCCCAGCTCGTCGAACAGGGTTGCCGAAGACGGTTTGATCGCTTCGCGCACGTCGACCACGGCGCGCAGGGGCTCGTAATCGACGAATATATCCTCGAGCGCGTCTTCGGCGGTGCCGCGATCGCGCGCCGCGACAGCCCCCAGCGGCTCGCCGACGTAGCGCACTTTGTCGATCGCGCCGGCGTATTCGTCTATGGGCCTTTTCAGTCCCGCGGCGTACCGCCCGGGTTTGAAAGGCTTGGTGTTTTTCTTGATCTCGTCCGGAGTAACGACCGCCACGACATTCGGATTGGCCATGGCTTGCGACGCATCCACCGACAGGATCTTGGCGTGGGCGTGCGGGCTGCGCAGAATCATCGCTTGCAGCATGCCCGGAAAAATAAAGTCATCGGTGTAAAGACCTCGACCGGTGACATGTCGCGGCCCTTCTTTGCTGCGAGTGCGACTGCCGATAAACTGTTTGTCAGCCATAAATGTTTTGCCTTTTCTGATTCTTCACAAAGTGGAATTTACCGCGCCAGTGCCGCAAACCCAAAGAAAACAAACTTCACTC
>CAYZXN010000119.1:0-4925 GCA_964482425.1 uncultured Syntrophobacteraceae bacterium
GCTTGGCGATTCTTGGCGACATGGTGCTTCGTGCGACGGCAACTTTGATTTTACAGGAATTTACCAAACGCTTACGCCAGGGCGTCGGCGCGACTACTCGCGCGTGACCACGCAACGGAGGAAGAGTCTTCATGGCGGATAGATATGACGTAATCATTGTCGGCGGCGGTTCCGCGGGTCTGGTGGCGGCAAACCGGCTCTCGGAAGATCCAGGCCGGAAAGTTTTGTTGCTCGAAGCGGGACCCGATCCGCAGCCGCTTCCGGAGCTGGTTGCCGACGCCTCGAAGCAGACCCGTTTATTATTGGAATCGAGCTACGTCGCGATGTTTCCAAGCCAGCGGCATTTAGACGGCAGCACGTACTACGCGTTGGCCGGACGAATCATGGGCGGCGGCTCGTCGGTTAACGTCATGTCGGTCTTGCGCCCGCAGCGGTATGATCTGGATCAATGGGTGGCGGCCGGCAACCCCGACTGGTCCTACGACAGATGCCTGCCGTTCATGAAGAAAATCGAGTCCGATCAGGATTTCCCCGATAGCCCGATTCACGGCAAGGACGGGCCGCTTTACGTCAAGCGGCATTACACCCTCGATATGCCGGCCTCCCCGCCGGTGCGGGCGTTCATCGATGCCGCCTACAGCATGGGCTTGCCCCAATGTCCGGATCTCAACGTGGCCGAGCCATACGGCGTATGCGCGTCGCCGTATAACATCAAAGACGGCAAGCGGCAATCGACTACGGTGGCCTATCTCGATCCGGTGCGCGGCCGGCCAAATCTGACCATCATTGACGAGGCGACGGTGCATTCGCTGCAGCTCTCGGGCAGGAAGGCCGAAGGCGTACGCTACGAGAAGAACGGTCAGATGCACACGGCTCTCGGCGGCCAGGTTCTGCTGACCGCCGGTGTCTATGGATCGCCGCAAATTCTGATGCTGTCGGGCATCGGTCCCGCCGACCAGCTCAAGCAGCACGGCATTTCCGTTGTTCACGAACTGAAGGGCATCGGCGAGAACTATCAAGACCATCCGGTGGTGTTCATGACGTTCGAGGGTCCCAGGGAATCCAAAGAGGATTGGGTGGTGCCGCGCTTTCGCTTGATCGTGCGCAAGAATCCCATCACCGAGGCCGCCAACTTCCACATCAATATGAGGCCACCGACGGAAGTCAGCGGTCTCAAGCGCATGATGCCGGTATCAGCGCATTTGCTCGAGCAACGCAACCGCGGCCGGGTGTTTCTGCAGAGCGCCGATCCACAGGATCAGCTCGGCATCGATTCGTGCATGCTCGAACATCCGGAGGATTTAAAGGCCATGGTCGAAGCCATGCAGTTCATCGACGAGCTGGTGCACAAACCCGGCGCCAGGGAATTCTACGGACCGTTGATTCAACCGGCTCCGGGCGAGGACTGGGGCGCATTCGCAAGAAAGACCTATGACAGTTATCACCACGGTGTCGGCACCTGTAAAATGGGATCAGCGTCCGACAACATGGCGGTGGTGGACCAGAGACTGCGCGTGCACGGTATTGCCAATCTATGGGTGGGCGACGCCTCGATCATGCCCGTGGTGAGCCGCGCCAACACCAATCTGACCTCGATTATGATCGGCGAACGGCTCGCGGACTTTGTTCAGGAAGTAGCGTAACGAAAACCCGTTTAAAAGTTCAAAAGTTCAACGGTTCAACGTCAGAGAGTCAGAAGGACTCTAGCTATAAGGGTTGACCGTCCAAGCAGCTCAAAATTCCAAAGGCGTTCAGATGAAAAACTGTCTGGAAGAGCGTGAACCCATTAACGACTTGAGCCGTTTGAATGCGCGAAAGCGCTCTGACCTTGAACGTTTGAACCGTTGAACTATTGAACGCAGTTTTTTCCTGGGAGGTGCCATGCCCGACTACCCGCTTACGGCCGCAGCCATCAAGAATGAAATCAAACGCGCCGGCATTCACTTTGTGGTCGCTTTGCCGGACCGGGTGACCAGCCAGCATCTTCTCAAAGGCATGATGGCCGATGCGGATTTTCGGGTCGTGCAGGTGTGCAAGGAAGATGAGGGCGTTTCGATTTGCGCCGGGCTTTTTGCCGCCGGCCAGCGCTCTATCCTCATGATGCAGTACACCGGTTTGTTGGACTCCATCAATGCGATCCGCGGCGTAGGCGTCGAAGGCAAGTTTCCCATCTGCATGTTGGTCGGCTTGCTGGGCAAGGAACCCGACGTGGAACCGACGAAATCGAAGAAGTACGGCGTCAAGATCATCGAGCCGATTCTCGACGCGATGGGAATCGAGCACCACCTGATTGAAAGAGACGGCGATACCCAAAAAATTGTTCCAGCCATCGAAAGGGCATTCGAGCAGCCTTTTCCCGTGGCTATTCTGATCGGAAGGGAGCCGCGCCAGTCATGATGAAACGCGATGAGATGCTGAAGGCGTTTGCGCGCCAACGGAAAGACGAGATCGTCGTGGCGGTCTACATGGCCGCGCAGGAAATCACCCATATCGCGCCCAACGATTTAAATTACACCTTTACCGGCGCCATGGGGCAGGGCTCTTCGCATGCCTTGGGGTTGGCGTTGGGCCGGCCCGACAAGCGCGTGGTGGTGTTCGACGGCGACGGCAGCCTGCTGATGAACCTCGGCAGCCTGGTGACGATCGCCAATCAGGCGCCGAAGAATTTCGTCCATTGCCTGTGCGAGAATGGCACTTACGAAACCAACGGGTCGGTGCCGATACCGCGCGCCGGCAAACTCCGTTTCGTCGAGCTGGCGAAGACCGCTGGCTATCGTAAAACTTACGAGTTCGCCGATCTTGCCGAATGGGAGCGCGAACTGCCGAACATCCTCAAGGATGAGGGGCCTATCTTCATCGATCTCAAGGTCGAACCGGGCGAAGCGTACCCGGAAAATTTCTCCCGGCTTTACAGCACCGAACATCGAGACAAATTTCGCCGCGCGCTCAAGAGCAGTTGAACATTTCGATTGACTTCCGACGCCACCGCCCAGCTCCTGGCATTAATCACTTCTTTTCTCTATGCGTCCGCTCTGGTGTCGGCGCGCGCCGGAATGCGCTATTCGACGCCGACCACCGTGACGTTGGTGTCGATTCTGATGCAGAACCTGCTGTTGTGGAGCGCCGTCGTCGTCACCGGCGGCGTTCATTCCGTGCCGCTGGCCGGTATCCTCTTGTTCAGTCTGGTGGGAATTTTTCAGCTCGGTGTGCGGCTGCTCGCCTACACCGGGGTGGAGAAGATCGGCACCTCGCGCAGCAGCGCGCTTCAATCCATCAGCCCACTGGTGAGCGCCACCATCGCGGTAGCGATTCTCGGCGAACAGCCTTCGGTGTTGATTGTGATTGGAACGGTGCTGGTGGTCGCCGGCATCGTGTTGGTATCGTGGAAGCCGGAGCAACAGCTTGCCGGGTTTCGCCGCTGGCATCTGCTGCTGCCTCTCGGGGCGGCTTTTCTGACCGGCATGAATCATCCGATCCGGCGTTATGTGCTGGTCCTTGCCAACGAGCCGCTGTTTTTCTCCGCGCTTATGGGAGCCGTGTCTCTGGCGGGATTCTTGATTTATCTTGCGGCTTCGCCGCGTTCGCAGAAGCTGGTCTGGAACCGCAAGGCTTTTTGGCCGTTCATCGGCACCGGTTTGTGCGAAACTCTGTCGATTCTATTTATCATCACGGCCATCAGCATGGGCCGGGTTGTGGTGGTGGCGCCGATCGCCGCCAGTTATCCCATCTGGGCGCTCATCGAAGCGCGAATTTTTCTACGCCAGATGGAAGCCATCAATTTGAAGATTATTCTGGGTGTGTTGAGCGTGGTGGCCGGCAATGTGGCAATTCACCTCGGACGATAGCTCCCGGGTTGTCAGTGCGGCTTGGCTCGCATAAGATCGGCGCAAGAAGGAGGTGGCTTCGTGAAAATTTTTGACATTTCGCTGAGCCTGTCGCCCGCGACCATCCACTGGGTAACGGGCAAACCGCTGGAGCTGATCGAGCGCAAGCGCATGAGCCGCGGCGACACCAATAATTCGTCTTCCATTCACACCAGCGTGCACGCCGGCACGCATGTCGATGCGCCCTTTCACTTCGTTGCCGAGGGGGCGACCATCGAAGCGCTGCCGCTGGATATCTTCATCGGCCCCGCCCGTGTCTGCGCCGTCGAACCCGGTAGCCACATTACGGCGGCGGACGTCGAAAAGATCGGCATACAGGGCGAGGAACGAGTCTTGTTCAAAACGCGAAACTCCAGCTTGCTTCATAAAGGCGTGTATGACGCGAGCTTCGCGGCATTTTCAGTGGACGGCGCCAAGGCGCTGGTGAGCGCCGGTGTTCGCCTGGTCGGCCTCGATTATTTATCGGCGGCCCATGCCGACGAACAGGTGCCCGTGCATCGGGCCTTTCTCGACCATGGCGTCATCCTGCTCGAAGGCGTTGACTTGTCGCAGGTAGAGCCGGGACGTTATGAATTGATCTGCCCGCCGGTAAAACTCGCCGGCTGTGATGGCGCGCCATGCCGAGCGCTTTTGAGAGAGTTGAGCTGACGTTGCGGGCATAGAAATGCGCATGTTAACCACAGGACCCGAGAAGAGACGAGTTTGTCTCTGGCGTTGAACTGTTGACCCTTGAACTGTTGAACAAGCGCCGCACGCCGAGACATCGCGATATTTCCCGCGCGGCTTATAACTAAGCCATGACAATTATGAAACCTGCGGTGATCGTGCACGGCGGCGCCGGACCGATCAAGGACGACAGTTTGGCGCAGCGCCTGGAGGGTTGTCAGGCCGCAGCGCTGGCGGCTTGGGAAATTCTGGAAGAGAACGGTTCGGCACTCGACGCCGCCGAAGCCGCTGTAGTTGTTCTCGAGGACAACCCGCTGTTTAACGCCGGCTTCGGCTCGACTTTAAATAGTGTCGGTAGAGTCGAAATGGACGCGG
>CAYZXN010000120.1:0-6821 GCA_964482425.1 uncultured Syntrophobacteraceae bacterium
GCCACCGCCAAAAAATCAAAGTCGTTGCAGGCACTAAGCCAACTCGATCAAATGGCGGCGGTATATTGGGCGCAACCGAACGGCAAGTCGCAAAAAAGGGCAGGGCGGAAGGATGGCCAGAAAAGGTCGAAGAACAATTCAATGATCGATGAACGATCAGGGCGGCGGGATGGATCGGATAGTTGAAGACTGTCGTTTGAAATATGCTTTTTCCAATGTTGAGAATGATTGCCGCAAGTGGCGAAAGTCGAGCTCGGCAATTCCAGCGGGTTCTTTCATTGTTCAACGGCAGAGCAGGCGGAGGTGCTTTACTAACCGTTAGCGCAGGACCGCTGTAGGCATCGATGCCTACGGCCGGTGTTTTGGGAGGGCGAAAATGGCTGCCGAGGCATTGACGAATGGCCGCGCTGAGATAGGACGGCATAGAGAACCGCGGCGCAAGCCGATGACCCAAAACAAACGCCTGTATTCTCTCATCCTGGCAATGGGGTTTCTTGTGCTTGCGTCAAACGCCCAGGCGGACAAGCTGGCTGTGGCCTATGGCGCCATCGGCGGCGGCCAGCTGCCGCTCTTCGTCACCGAGGCAGCGGGCCTTTTTAAAAAACATGGACTCGACGTGGAGCTCGTCTTCATCGAGGGCGGAAGCCGCTCCGTCACCGCGCTCGTCTCTGGCCAGACCCCGATCATTGGCGGGGACCCTTCGGCCATGACGCTTGCGGCCAGCCGCGGCAGTGATGTGGTCATGATCGCCAGCATGACCAATACTCTTCCGTACTTTATGGCGGCACGGCCGGAGATCAAGACCAAGGAAGATCTCAAAGGCAAACGGATCGCCGTAAGCAGATTCGGCAGCGCTTCGGATTTTGTCACCAGAATGGCGCTGGAGGGTTTGGGATTGGTGCCGGATAAAGACGTCGCCATAGTTCAGGTGGGCGCCGTGCCGACGCGGTTTGCCGCGCTGGAGTCCGGAACCATTCACGCCACGGTGCTTACCCCGCCGGCAAATCTACTGGCCAGGAAGAAGGGCTTTACAATTCTCGTGAATGTCGCTGCGCTCGGCCTCAAGATCCCAAACTCGGCCATAGGCACAACCCGCGCGTATCTTAACTCGCATCGCGACATCGTGCGCAGGTTCTTAAGCGCTTATATCGAAGGGATCAAGGTCTTGAGGTCGGATCCCGCCTTTACAATGAAGACGCTCGCCAAGTACTCCCGGGTTACCGAGCCGGAGTCGCTCAAAGAGGCGTATGAAGTTTATTCCGCGGCCAATCCCGAGCGTCCTTATATCGATCCTCCTTCTATTCAAAAGGTGATTGACTTTCTTGCGAAACAGCGACCCGAGACTGGGAAGCTCAAACCGGAAAACATCATAGACATGAGCGTTCTCCAGGAGATCGACCGCTCCGGTTTCATCGATTCGGTTTACGGAAGATAGAGAAAAAGTTTTGGAAAGGGGAATACCATGAGCACGTACCCGGCAATCGATACCGATGGACATGTGTTGGAGCGCCAATCGGATATCAGGAAATATCTTGAGGAGCCCTGGATCAAAAGGCCGACTTCACTCTGGCCCGGGGATCAACCTTGGGATAACGACATGATGGATTCTTTCGAGATGTCGCGGCAGTGGAGGGGACTCAGCGCGGCCGAGCAGGTCGACCGCTGGCATGAGATCATGGAAGAGCACGATATTGAAAAGGCTGTCTGCTTTCCGACCGGCTCCGGCAACATCGCCAAGAATCAGGAAGTGCCGTTTCAGATCGCCGTGGCACGCGCCAGCAACACGCATTTTGCCAAGGAGTATAATGCGCGCTCCGACCGGCTCTTCTGCGTCGGCTGCTTGCCGATGCGGTCGCCCAAAGCGGCGGCCGAAGAGCTGCGGCGTTCGGTCACGGAGCTGGGCCTCAAGGGATTTGAAATCCTGCCGACCGGTTTGCCGCTGGCGCTGGGCGACAGTTTCTACGATCCGGTTTACCAGGAGGCGGAGAGATTGGGCGTCGTCCTTGGTATCCACGGCACGCGCAATACTTCGCGCGAGCTCGGCACCTCCGGCCTGGCGACATTCTCCGAAGTCCATGCCTACGCTTTTCCGGTCGGCATTCTGCTGCAATTTACCAGCCTGGTTTGCCAGGGGATCACCGTGCGGTTTCCGAACCTCAAGCTCGCCTTTCTCGAGATCGGCGCCACCTGGCTTCCTTATTATCTCGACCGTTTGGACGAGCACTGGGAGAAGCGCGCCAAGTTTGAGATGCCGCTGCTCAAGAAGAAACCGAGCGATGTGGTGCGCGGATCGAAGATGTACTTCAGCGTCGAGCCCGGCGAGTCGCAGCTTGCAGCGACCGTCGCTTACGTCGGCGCCGAGCACTTCCTGTACGCTTCGGATATTCCTCACTGGGACAATGAATTTCCCGGCAACTTGAAACATTTGCGCGATCATAAAGAGCTGTCGGGCAGCGCCAAAGAAAAGATTCTTTACAAGAATGCCAAGCAACTATTCGGGTTCTAACAAAAGTCAGAAATCGTAACACCGGCGAACAAACCGAGGAGGTTATTATGGCCATAGACGGAATGAAAGTGATTGACCTGGACAGTCACCTGGTGGGTGATCTGGACAGTTGGGATCAGACGATTGAAGCCAAGTACAAGGAGTTTTTGCCGCGCAAGCTGCCCACCAAGGACAACGAGCGACGCAAGACTCTGGTGGGTAACCGGATCATGATCGGCTCGGAGCTCGGACGTCACAGAGCCGACAAGCAGGAGTGGGTCACGCCGCGGGATCTGACGCCGCAGGGGCGGGTGAGCAACATGGATCTTGACGGCATCGACGTCGCTGTGCTCTCGCCAAATTCGCCCGCCTTGGACATGCTGTGGTTCGTTGACGATCCCGAGCTGGCGGCGGCTTATGCACGGGCGCAGAACAACTACATGAACTGGTACGCCTCACAGCAGCCGGGCAGGCTTATGTGGGCGGGGGTGATTCCGCTGCAAGACCCCGAGGAAGCGGTTAAAGAACTGCATCGCTCGCGCGAGCTCGGAAGCAAAGCGCTCAATGTGAAGGCGACGCCCATACCCGGTAAGGAATGGTGGGATCCTTATTTCGATCCGATCTTCGATGAGCTTGAGAAAACCAAGACGCCGATTATTTTTCACGATACCAAAACCGGCTCCATGGGACAGGAGCGGTTCGCGGAGAACTTTTTCTTCTCTCATATGGTCGGCCGCACCATCGAGAGCATGGTTTGTTTGATGGTTTATCTGTGTGGCGGGGTGATGGAAAAGCACCCGGATCTGAAAATAATCTGTCTTGAAACCGGCGCCTCGCAGATGCCGTGGTGGCTCTCGCGCATGGATGAGCACTTTGAAAAGCTGCCGCATCTGGTGCCCTGGCAGAAGCGCAAGCCCAGCGATATTTTCAATCAGAGCGTTTACGTCGGTTGCGAGCCTTTCGAGGACGGTTTGTTCGAATGGGCGGTGGAGTATCTTGGCGGCGACCGGCTCGTGCTCGCGACCGACTCGCCCCACTGGGATTCGTCTCAGCCCGGCCAGGTGACCGGGCCAGTGGCGAAGAGCACGAAAATCTCCCAAGAGAACAAGAAAAAGGTTTTGGGAGAAAATGCCATCGAGCTGTTAGGCCTGGGGCTATAAGTAGCTGGAGAGCGGCCTGCGCCCGCAGGGGCATTCCCAGTTTCACATCACCAGGGGTAGTCCAGGTTCCGTAAAAGGGACTGCCCCCTGGTGCATCGCTCCGCCGGCGATGGAGTTGTTGTTCGAGGCGGGGCCGGAGGCGTTGAAATTCATTGACTACTCAGAGCAAGCTTAATCGGATGATGACCAAGGACAACCTGCGAAAGAAACTCTTCTTTGCAGCTGTGTGTCTCGCTTTGTGGTTCGCAGCGGGCCCGGCTCAAGCGCAAACCAAGGTTTTTGTCGGCCTTTCCACATTGAATTCCCGGGTCAGTCCCTTGTGGATCGCTCAGGAAAAGGGTTTTTTCGCAAAGAATGGCCTCGATGTCCTGCTGGTGTTGACTCGAGTGTCACAACCGGCGATCGCCGCATTGCTCGCGGGCGAAATGCAGATGGTCTATGGCGGATCGACTGCGGCGCTGGGGGCCGTTTCCGGCGGCGCGGATCTCAAGGTTATCGCGGCTCTGACCAATCGCTTGACATACGATCTGGTGACCAGGCCGGGAATCAATCGTCCCGAAGACCTTCGCGGCAAACGCTTCGGTGTGGGCAGCATTGGCGGCACCGTATGGATGGGCGCCATGCTGGCGCTGGAGCACCTGGGTCTCGACGCAGCGCGAGATCGGATCTCCATCTTGGTTGTTGGCGATCAGACCAATACCGCCCAGGCTCTTGAAGCGGGAAGCATCGATGCCGCGCTGCTCGACGGGGTTTTCACGCACCGCTTACGACAAAAGGGGTTTCCCGTTGTCGCCGAATTCGCCGGCGTGAATATTCCTTTTGCCGGGCAGGGAATCGTCGCGGCTCAATCGTACCTCAAGAAACAACCGGCCGTGATCGAAAGCTTCCTCAAAGGTTTGCTGGAAGGCATCGACTTCAGCCTGGATTCGCGCAACAAAGCAGCGGTCCTGAAAACCATGATGGCGCGCCTTCGTCTGCCCGATGCCGCCAGCGCCGAGGTCGGGTATCAGGATCTGATTCGCGGGATCGAAGCGAAACCGTATCCATCCCTCGAAGGAATGCGCAATCTGCAGCGTCTGATGCGGCTCCACAATCCCAAAGTTGCGAATATAAAAGTCGACGAGGTCGTCGATGACCGCATGTTGCGGAAGCTGATCGAAGGCGGTTCCTAACACTGTGGCAGCTCGGACGGGGCGATATCAAAATGATTGCGCTAGCTGACGGAATCACCGCCGTAGTGAGCGGATGAATGGACGGTGGGTACAAGGAGAAACTCTATGACAAACTACAAAGTGATCGATGCGGATGGGCACGTGCGTGAGTCGGTGGCGGGTATGAGGGAATTTCTCGAGCCGCGCTGGCAACGCCGCAATCTATTTCCGAATGACGAGTGGGACCGCGATCTGCGCGGCAAGCTGGGCGCCAAGCCGGAGGGCCCTGCAGACCAACTAGCGGCCATGGATAAGGACGGGATCGATGTCATGGTGTTGTATCCGACGGCAGGCTTGCATGTCGGTAGCCTGCACGAGTTGGACTTCGCAACGGCTGTAAGCAGAGCCTACAACGATTGGCTGCACCACTTTTGCAAGACCGATCCGACGCGTTTGAAGTTCGTCGCGCTTTTGGCGCCGCAAGATCCCAAGGCGGCTGCCGAGGAGCTCACGCGCGCGGTTAGGGAGCGGGGCGCGCTGGCGGGAGTCTTACCCACCTATTTGCCGCAGCGCCCTGACTTTGGCGACTCGTTATACGATCCCATTTACGCCGCCGCCGAAGAGTTGGGAGTGGGGCTGGGATTTCACACCGGCACGTCGGCCGACTCGTTGGGAGGGCTGCGCTTCCGCAAGTTTCTTTCAGCCCACACCATCGATCATCCGGCCGAGCAAATGATGGCGATGATTGCCACGATCATCGGCGGGGTCTTTGAGCGTTTTCCCAAGCTCCACATTGCCTATCTTGAATCCGGCATCGGTTGGGTGCCCTATATGATGGACCGCCTGGACGAGGAAGTGGAGAAGCGCGGCGCCGAGGAAGCCCCTTACCTGACCAAGCTGCCCAGCGAATATATCACCAGCGGGCGCGTATTCTTCGGAATCGAGTGTGGCGAAAAGACCATTCCTGACGCAGTCCGTTGGAAACTCGAAAACACTTTGCTCTATTCGTCCGATTACCCGCATTGGGACGGCGATTGGCCGCACACGGTCAAGGCCGTTCGTGACCGGACAGATCTTTCCGACGACACAAAGCGGAAAATGCTGCACGACAACGTAGCGCGGTTTTATAGGCTTGCGGACGGAGAATAATCTCGAGAGTGACTGCTCCCCCTGTATCGCGCGGCGGCGATCGACATTGATAAACAGGTAGAAAGATCGAGAGAGCGGGGGAACGGAGAGGTATGTGCCATGGCGCGAGACGGCTTCAAGATTCTCGACAGCGATATGCATGTTTTCGAGCCGCACGATCTCTATCTCAAGTACATGGACGCCAAATGGGGCGACCGCATACCACGCGGAGAGCCGCGCAAGAAACACGGGCAGATCAAGTTCGCCTTCGGTGATGGCCGAACCATTCGCAGTTCGGGCATTCCCGGAGTCACTCCCGGGGCGCCCGGAGAAGACAAGGTGGCGCAGCGCTACGAAGGATCCTTCCGGCGCAACTATGACGCGGTCTCCCAGGTCGCCGCGATGGATAGGGAAGGTTTGGACGTTGCCGTTCTGTTTCGCACTTTTCCTCTCCACTGCGATGACAGTCTGGAACCGGATTATGCCAACGATCTCTGCCGCGCCTGGAACAGTTGGATTGCGGATTTCTGTAAGGTAAATCCGCAACGCCTCAAACCCTCGGCGCTCATTACCCTGCACGATGTCGATCTCGCTGTCGAAGAGACGCGGCGCGCAGTCACCGAGCTGGGGGCGGTCGGGCTGTCCCTGGTGCCTGAACCTGCCAACGGCCGGCACATTCACGACCTGTATTTCGATCCCTTGTGGGGCGAAGCCGAGCGGTTGGGGGTTCCCATCTGTTTTCACCCGGCCGCCAGCCCCAATCAGGATCAGGTCGCACGCAGGTTCAATAGTCATCCCAACGACGGCGTTCTGGTGAACGCCTTCAGGAATCCCATCGAGCTGATGCTGGCGGTCGGAAGTTTTTGCGCCGGCGGTGTGCTTGAACGGTTTCCAAAG
>CAYZXN010000121.1:0-20235 GCA_964482425.1 uncultured Syntrophobacteraceae bacterium
AGATATCGAATCAGGAGACCTTCGTTCTCACCTGCCCAGACTCTATTGACGGCGAAAACACCACCCGGATAAGCGGGAAGCACCTCGCGATGATCGGCGAAGCGGATCATGCCGGCGGCAGTGGCTTTTGCATCCCAGGGCGGGTTCAATACCCCCGCGAAAGTTTCTCCCTGGGTCATCGAATCCAAACGATGGCCGGTCGCGCCCTTCGGCACAAGAGTATAGTCGCCGCGATCCATCTCCAGGCCGTGGCTAAGCAAGATGCGCCGCAGGACCAAAGCGTAGGCGGTATCGACGGCGTCTACTGCGAGCGGCTTGCCGCGCAAGTCCTGCCATGTTTTGATCTCCGGCCGCACATAGACGGGCAGGGTAATGCCTTGGGCGACCTGAGCGACCGCAACAATCTCGGCGCCGTCGCGTCCCGACCAGCCGAGCACGTTGTCGAATGCGGTTGAGACGATTTGCCAGGAATTGCGGCTGAGACCGCGCATCTGGTCGGTGGAGTTCGGCGTGACCATTGTTTCGACTTCGACACCGCCGGCGGCAAACATGCCTTTGGCGCGCGCGATGATCAAAGCGGCGTCAAAGTTGAAAACGTTTATCAGTAAATGGCCGGACATCGAGGTTTTTGCTCCTGTTCTAGCTTTATCAACAATGCCTAGGAGTTTTGACCGCCGTTTGCAAGATACCCGACGTCATTATTGAATCTTCGGTCCGGTGTACTCCAATATATAGAGGCCGCCGGTCATTCGATCGGTCACATAGATGAGCCCGTCTGTGTCGACGTAGAGGTCATTGAACATCGGCGCCTTTTGTCCTTCGGGAGCAGGAGGAATAAAGAAACCCACTTCTTCAGGTCGGTACTGGTTTCTAATGTCGAAGATCCGCAGCCCGGCATTATAGTAGGTGATAAAAATGAGGTTTTCACTTTGAAACGAGCCGGGCCGGTTTTCGTGCGCATTGTGCGGCCCGAAACGCAGTCCACGTTTGCAAAAGTCGCCTTCAGGCACCGGGCAGGTGCCGACGATGACCGGATTTCGCTCCTCCCGGATGTCGATCAACCAGACGCGCTTCTCGCCTTCATTGCAGTCGTACTTGACGGACTCGTCCACCGCTACCACGAGCTTTCGCCCAGGCAGGGGCAAGGTTGTATGGGCGTAGCCGCCGAATGGTGGGCTCCAGTCAATGCGGCTGATCGTTTTCGGCGTGGCGATATCCGAGATATCGAGGATTGCCATACCGGCATCCACCAGGGCGACGTAGGACCGGTCGCCGTGCGGGATCGCGCCGTGGACGTGAAAGTGCTCGCCCGCAAACGGGGTCCAATCCGGCGGCGTTTCTTCTTCCTCTTTGGTCCCGGGAATCCACCAGACGCCCGCCTGCTTGGGGTTGGATGGGTCGGAAATGTCCGCAATCAGATAGGCCCGTTCCTTGATGCCCGGGAGCATGGCGCCCACGTGGGCGTACCTGCCGTCCGTGAACCACATGCGGTGCACGCCCTTACCCGGCAGCTTCATGTAACCGATTTCACGCGGGTCAGTCGGATTTTCAATGCTGTAAATGCGTATGCCGGCTTCATTGGGAGTGCTGGCGGCGAGATTTTTATCGAAGTAGGGACGTTCTTGATTCTGAATCAATATATCGCCGGCGATCTGCACTTTGTGCGCATGGGTGTTGGGCGGGTGAGGCAGCTGGCGCACAACCCTGGGATCCGATGGATCGGCTGCATCGACGATGCTGAGCGCCATCGGTGAAGTGCCGAGATGAGCCACGTACACATAGCGGCCGTTCTTGAGTAACTGCATCCCGTCGCCATGGCCGTTTAGATCATGGTGTCCGACCAAGCGAACATTCAAACTTTCGCTTTTGGCCTGGATATCGGAGACGTTCATAGAAAACTTGACCTTTCACAAAAAAATGGCAGAGCCTTGGAATTATGCATCGCGCCTGGAACTGATATACTTCTCAACTCTGAATGTCAACGACCTTCCGGCCTGTTGGTCTGTTTAATTTTGTATGTTATGAGCCGCAGGGTTGGATCTTATTTTCTGAGGCTATGAGGAGTTTTATGAATCGGCTTTTCATCGTTGTCGCCCTGATCGTGTTTGGCATGCACGCGGCCTCGTATGCCCAGACCAAACGCATTGCCGTCGCCTATAGCGCCGTAAGCGCGACGCAATCTTCTTTCTATGTCACCAAAGAAGCAGGTTTGTTCGAAAAGCATGGTCTTTTTGTCGATCCCGTCTACGTGGCTTCCGGCACCAAAGTAGCCCAAGCCATGATCGCCGGTGAATTTCCCATTGCATTGGCGGGCGGAACCTTCGTAAATGCAAACCTCGCCGGCGGTGACATCGCTGTGTTCGGTGGACTGGTCAATGTGCCGTCGTTCTATGTGGTCGTGCATTCGTCGATCAAACGGCCGGAAGAGATGAGGGGGAAGACCATCGGCATTACCACCTTCGGTTCTTCCACGGACTTCTCGATTCGCTATCTGATCAAAAAACTGGGCATGGAACCGGACCGCGACGTAAAGATCCTGCAGATGGGCGGGCAGCCGCAGATCGTCGCCGGCATGGTGGCCGGCGTCATTCAAGGCGGTGTTCTGTCATCGCCCGCCAATTTCAACGCCATGAAAGCCGGATTTCAGATGCTTGTGGATTTCAAAAACGTCGGCCTCGATTATCCGACGGTTAGTCTGGTGTCCACTCGGTCTTACATCAAGAAAGATCCGCAAACCGTCCGCCGCTTTCTCATGGCGTACAGCGAGGGCACCGAGCGGCTCTACCGCGACAAGGAGCTAACGATGAAGGTCATCGGTAAGTATACCAAGACCAGTGATCGCGAGGCCCTGGCGTCCGCTTACGCTTTTGCCACCACCTTCATCGAACGTCCGCCGCGGCTGCCCTACAAAGCGGTTGAAACCATCCTGACCCAAACGGCCGAGAAGGATCCCAGGGCCAAAGAGCATAAAGCCGAGGATTTCATCGATCCGACGTTTTACAACGAGCTGGAGAAGAGCGGTTTTTTCAAGTCCATCTCGCGTTGAGAAAAGCCGCAACATTTTCCAGCGCCCAAGCGCAAGAGGTCGAATGCACGAGGCGAAGGGTTCATACCTCTACAGCGCCTGGCTGCGCGTGGCCAATCCGATCAAGCTGCAGATTTCAGGATAAAAGAAACAATGAAAGCGATCGTACTCGATAAGTTCGGCGGTCCGGAGGTTTTACACTATGGCGATATCGCCGATGTGAAACCGGCGGCGGGCGAAGTCTTAATCAAAGTTCATTCCGTTTCGGTCAACCGCACCCTGGATCTGGTTGTTCGCGCCGGTAAGTATCCGGTTAAAATTCAAATGCCGCATGTGCTTGGAATTGACCCCGCCGGCGAAATCGTCGAAGTGGGGGAGGGGGTAGACGGCTTCAAGGCGGGCGACCGTGTCGCGGTGGTTTCCTTTATGGCATGCCGGCAATGCAAACAATGTCATAAGGGTGAAGAGGCGAGCTGTTTGGCGAGCCGCCATATCGGCCTTCATCGGTGGGGTGGATATGCGGAGTATGTTGCTGTCCCTGCCGCGAATGCATTCAAGTTACCTGCCGAAGTTTCATATGCGCAGGGAACCGTTATCACGCGGCACTTTCCCATGGCGTTTAACCAATTGACCAGCAAAGCGGATGTTAAAGCCGGTGAGTGGGTGCTGGTGATGGGCGCCACCGGCGCGCTCGGCAATTGCTGCGTCCAGGTGGCAAAAATGCTTGGCGTGAAAATCATTGCCGCCGCCGGCGCCGATGAGCGGGTCGAACTGGCGAAAAGCTATGGCGCAGATTACGGCGTCAACTACCGGCGGCAGGATTTGGCCGAAGAGGTTATGCGCATCACTGCCAACGAGGGTGTCGATGTGGTTTGCGAGAACATCTCCGATCCGGTTCTTTGGCCCGGAGCATTCAACAGCCTTGCCATTAACGGCCGGCTGGTGACTGCCGGAGCCCACGGCGGCGGAACGGTGACACTGGATGCAAGGCGGCTTTACATGCGGCGCCTGCGCATTATCGGCGCCGCCGGAACCAATGTGCCCGACGTCCACAAAGCGCTGCAAGCGGCCGCGCAGGGAAAGATCCGCGCGATTATCGATCGAGTGATGCCGCTGCGCCAAGCGGCTGAAGCGCATCGCATTGTTGAAAAAAAACGAATCCTTGGGAAAATCATTCTTGCACCGACTCAGGGGTAACTTGCCGGCATCATTGAAGCGGCCCGGACTCAGATGCGCAGGGCGCACTTAATCTGTCGGATAGCGGTTGATGTCTGCTGAGGCTAAGCTCTGCAAAGCGGTCGCCTTGCCGCTGGTTTTGAAACGATGAGTGCATCCGGCGCCGCCGACTGTGAAGCTTTGCCGCCATTTACAGCGATAAATCAGCCGTGCTAAACACGGTAAGGGCGAAACGCAGGAGGTAAACCATGGCGCAAATCGTAACCATCATCGGTATCACTCACAATCCGTTCATGCCGCGGCTCTTTCAGCAGCCGCAGCAACCGCCGGGCGCAGCCAAAGTCAAGGAACGCATTTCGGTCATGCGCCGAAAGCTCGCCGAGGCAAAGCCCGACGTGCTGATCGCCATCGGCAACGATCACTTGCATCAGTTTTTTATGGACAACATGCCTGCCTTCATGATCGGTAAAATGGACCAGTACGACGGAACGTTTTACGATGAAACTCGCGAGTTCGGGCTGCCCACTTGCAAGTTGCCGGGAGATCCGGACGTTTCCGAGGCAATCATGGAGGGCGCCTTTGACCGCGGTGTGGACTTCGCTTACTCCAACGAGCTGACCATCGATCACTCCATCGTCGTGCCGATGTTGTTTGTTCGGCCCGAGATGGATATCCCCATCGTGCCTATCCTGACCAACTGCATCGCTCCACCCATGCCCAGACCGAAACGATTCTATGAAGTGGGGAAAGCGATTCGTTCAGCCATCGACAGTCTGCCCGGCAATAAACGGATCGGCGTTCTCGTCAGCGGGCACTTGTCTCTGGAAGTCGGCGGCCCAAAGCAGTTCGAACGCAAGCTGCAGGATCCGGAATTCGACGCCAATGCCGTGGGGTGGATCGAAAACGGAGATATTCAAAGCGCCGTAGACTTCTGTACTCCGGAGAGAATGCTCAGGGCCGGCAACATGACCATGGGCTTTTTGAACTTCTTGATGATGATGGGCGTGGCCAACAACAGCAAGCCGGCGACCGCCGAAGGCCTCGATGCGGGCTTTCCGGCAATTCCGTTCTTCAGCTGGGACAAGCAGCCTGAGAATTAGATCCTGACAGGATTCGTTCTATGGATTGGAAGATCTTGTCGACCGTATTCGTTTCGGTTTTCGTCGCCGAGCTGGGCGATAAAACGCAGCTTGCTACCATGCTCTTTGCCTCTGACAAAGATGCCAGCAAACTGACCATCTTCCTCGGCGCGGCGCTGGCGCTGGTCTTGAGCTCCGCTATCGGCGTCGCCGCGGGTTCGCTGATTTCGCAATATGTCAGCGCGAAGACCTTGCAGTACGTCGCCGGGATCGGCTTCGTCGGCATCGGACTCTGGACATTATTGAAAGCCTGAGAAAAGGAAGTTTTCATGAGCAAATATCTGATGAACAAACTGATTCATTATGTCAACATGAACAAGGCGGCCGAAGAAGAATACGTTGCTGACCCACGCGCCTTCGTCGACGAATGGGAGAAAAGCCAGAAGCTCAAATTTTCCGCTGAAGAGCGCGAGGCGCTGGCGACCAAGGACTACGGCAAGCTCTACGCACTCGGCGCGCATCCGTTCACCCTCTGGAGCTTCACCGAAGCCGTGTGGGTGCACGACGTGCCGCGAGAAGAGCTGGTGCGGGACTACAAAGAAAAAGCCGCCAAGGCGGGTTACCCGGATTTCAGAACATGAAGCGCTGTGGTGTAAAGCGGCCGGAGGAGGCTCGATTATGACAGCATCCCAAATGCGGCCGGCGGACAGCTGGAAACTCACAGCGGCCAATACAGCTTTGATCGTGGTTGACATGCAAAACATCTGGGTGCACCCACGCGGTGCCCGATATCTGCCGGCGTCGGAAGATATCGTTCCCAGGATCAGTGAGCTGCGGCGATTCTGCCATTCGAAAAATATTCCGGTTTTCTATCTTCATACGACTAAGCGGAAGGATTTGGCCGACGTCGGCATCTTCGCGGACCTCAAGCCGCAGAGCCATGACTCCGGGGATGAATGGAGTAACTTCGAGGGTACGCCCGGCGCTGAAATTTATGAGCCGTTGAAGCCGGCGGCCGACAATATTCTGGTAAAGAAATTCCGCTATAGCGGGTTTTACGGCACTCAATTGGAGAATCTTTTGCGCGCCATGGGCCGCGACACCATCACGATCACCGGCGTGGCGACCAACGTATGCTGCGACAGCACGGCCCGGGACGGCGCAATGCGAGACTTCAAAGTGCTCCTCTTGTCGGATTGCAACGCTTCGTTCTCGTGGGAAGAGCACGACGCAACGTTGAAAAATTTTGCCAAACACTTTGGTGTGGTCATGGACGCGCAGACCTTCGTTCAGCGCATCAACGCTTGAGTGTGACCGTTTCCTGATTCGGATAGGCAGGTTTATTTAGCAGGTCGCTCAAGAGACGTATAGCCCCTCGAGTACCGCCCGAAGGCTGCGGGCGACTGGAGCCCGTTTTCAAAGAACCTAAGAGCTTCGAAGCTGCTTGCTGAATCGGAAAGCGAAGCTCACCGGTCAAACACAACTAGATTTGATGCCCCAGAACTTGAGGAGTAACTGCGGCCGGTGTTCGCAACAGCTTAGCCCGTTCATTGGACCGCCCGGATACTCCAGGTGCCGGACCGATTCCCGCCGGTCCAGACCCCGCGTACGGCGGCTTGGGCGGCGGCTTCGAATAGTTCGACGAGGCGCGCTTCTGGTCCGTGCGGAAAATCGGCGGACCAGCTGCCGGTGTATTCTTTGTTTTGTTCGTTGCCGCGGGCGCGCCAGATCCCGTTCCAGCCTGTAGAGAATTTCTCAGCCGACCAGGTGCCGCGCAATACGGTCTTACCGGTGGCGTCCTGTAAAGTCCATGCTCCAGAGGCGGCCTTGGTTGACGCCTCCGGTTCGACGGTCCAGGTGCCGTCGAATTTAGCGCCGTCCATTGCTTGCGCGCTCCAGGTTGAAACAGAGACGATTTCCTCTTTTTTAAACGCTTCTTTTGTCTGTTCGCTGGCTGTTACGTCGGATGCGCGCACCCAGCCGATCAAATTCTGGGTTGTTCTTACCAGGTACCAGCTCTGAGTTCCTACCGCTTCGGCCATGGGGGTGAGCCCTTCGCCTTTCTGCAGCGTGGCGAGTCGAGGCGACTCTGTATCCTGTTGCGAATAGAGGTAGGCGCCGGGTGCGTTCACGGTCAGCGGCGCGGCCGGCTGCGGTTCAGCCGCGCTGCTGAAGGCTCCCTGGGAAACGAGTAACAGAAACAGCGCTAGCGACACACTTAGGTGTATGACATAGGACCACTTCATTCCGGAAAAGGATTTTAGTATTTTCCGGGTGTTAATTGAAGCGCTTTATGCAAAGTTTGCCCGTCGATTACGCCGCGGAAAAGATTCGACAGCGTCGTTTCATCCGCCGCCTGAAAAACCGGGGACGGATTCGTGAACTTGCGAGGCCTGTCTGATGACAAGCCTTACTCAAGGACACCCGCGGCGTGTCCTATATCAACCGGCGGCAGTGATTAATCGAACACTGCCGCCCAATGAAGGAGATCCGCGGTTGATCTATGCAGCGGCATGCGCCGGCTTAGGCGCAGGCGCAACGACCTCTTTGGGCTCTGTGGCTTCCAGAGCAAGCATGGCGAAATTCGCCGCGATCAATCCGCCGATACACACGCCGGCGGCAAGCCCCGCGGTTGCGCTTGCCAGCAGCACGAGCCCGCCTGCAGCGAATGCGTCCAACACCGCGACCGCGATAATAGCAATGGCGAAAATACCGCCGACAAGTACGCCGACTAATGTATGTCGATTCATCTGATCCTCCTTGGATGTCGCTTCTGAGCAGCTACTTTCGCAAGCGGCGCGCCAACAAACATCTTGAAATGCCCTTAGTTCGGCGTTTAATAAGGAACGTTTTTCTTATATGAAAGAAATTGCCGGTGGATTGTTCCGAGCCGTAAGAATGGCAACTGCCGGCCGAGCCGGCAAAGTTATATCTCGCGCCGTGGTCCGCGTCGGAAAAGCTCTTCCGTGAGATCGAGCTTAAAATGGTCAAATACGAGAACCCGTCGATAGAAACCCCAATCGAGGCAGCTTTTGAGCGGGAACTGCCGATCTGCGATTCACATCATCACCTGTGGGCGCGCTCCGGCGCGCGTTACTTGCTCGATGATTTTCTTCTGGACATAAGCCAGGGGCATAATATCGTCTCGACCGTGGCCGTGGAATGCGGCGCGTTTTATCGGCCGCAGGGCCAAGATGAATTGAAACCGCTAGGTGAAACGGACTTTCTCGAAAACGTCGCAAAGCAAATTTCTTCAGATCCGAAGAGTGTCATCCGCATTGCCGCAGGCATCGTCGGACACGCCGATCTTTGTCTAGGCGACGCCGTAGCGCTCGTGCTCGAGGGTCACTTAAAGTCAAGTCCAGGCCGTTTCCGCGGCATTCGCCATTCGAGCACGTGGGACGCCAGCGGCGGGCTGCGCAGCGAAGCGCCGCGCGGTTTGCTTGGGGATAGGCGATTTCGCGAAGGATTGGCTTGCTTGCAGCGTTACGGTTTGAGCTTCGACGCTTGGCTCTATCACCCCCAGCTCGGCGAACTTGCCGATCTTGCCCGGTCATTACCCGGGCTGACAATTATTCTCAACCATGCCGGCGCCCCTTTGGGCATCGGTCCCTATGCCGGTCCAAGTGAAAAGGTATTTGAGTCCTGGAGCGATGGTATGGCAGCAGTTGCCGGTTGTTCTAATGTAATGGTGAAGCTAGGTGGATTCGGCTCAGAACGTTCGGGGTTTGGTTGGCACCGGCGATCAACCCGTCCGAGCTCGACAGAAATCGCCGCGCAGATCACTCCTTATATAGAGTTCTGTGTGGAGAAGTTTGGCGCCGCGCGGTGCATGTTTGAAAGCAACTTTCCCGTGGAGAAAAGGGCCAATTCGTACGTTGTGGTCTGGAATGCTTTTAAGCTCATCACTCGTGCCTACTCCGGTAACGAGCGCCGGGCGCTGTTTCATGACACGGCAGCGCGTGTTTACAGGCTCTGAGCAGGGGGTTAAGGAGGAGGCTCGTGCGCGCCGCAAGCGATTTCAGAAGCCGGTAATTTTTAACTGCAGTATGCCTGTGAGGTCGTCGTGGGAATTTGCCGGCGAAATGAGATCGCGCTGGCGATTGTAATTGACATTGAAGGAGAGCGTATCGTCGCGCCCAAGAAACCTGCCAAGTTTCCAGTCGACGCCGGCTCGGGTGCCCAAGGTTGCAACCTCGTTGAGGCCGTAATTGCTGAACGTTCGTGCGTAGGAAGTTCCGGCCATTAACCTGAAGCGGTCCTTATACGGTGTGTAGACGAACGAAAACTCGGTTCTTGGCGTTTCCGTGCGAAAGCCGGTGCCGGTATCGCGCTCTTCGCGGATACCGAAGCTAGGAACGAAGGATAAAGCATTGAAGGGACGATAGAAGCCCGACAAAGTGTGAGTGAGCACTGTCATCTCCTGACTCAATCGCATACCTTGTTCCACCAGCCCGTAACTGGAAACGAGAGTTCCTCCCCAGGCGGAACGGTTTAATCTGACCGTAGTCCCGGCTCCTTTGGTAATGCGCATTTGATTTGCATCGATGAGCTCTTCCCACGACTCGCCGACAGATCCCCGAATGTTAAGGGGACCCAGGTTATATTCTCCCCAGATCTGGCCCTCGTCACGGGCGTGAGCCGGGATAGCTTCCGTTATCGGAACAAATCCTTTTTCCACGGATCTGAAGTCCGCGCCATAACTGAAACCCTGCCATCGAGTTCGGATTCCGACGCGCATCGTGCGCGGCCAATCCGGACAAGCGCAGTCGTGCGCCAAAGAACCGTGCGGGCTGTAGGTGAGTTCGCCCTCGCCAATCAGTCCGCTGCCGCCAAACGATGTTGAACCCAGTACGTTGACATACCGCCGAAGGTTCGCGTCCTGCGGGCCGTCAACGGCTCCAGAGCTTATTTGCTCGCGCTTTTCCAAATACGACGCCTTTACTTTAAGGAGCTGTGGTCCGAAGTTTAAACTGAAGCTATTCTCGACCGGTTTGATAAAGCCCGGTGCGTCATCGAGCCGATCGAATACCGGCGAAGATATTTTCGCTAAATAGTTAAACGGTTGTACTGGCTGTGCGGCGGGCTGTGGTGCGTCGGTCGCAATTGTCGTGCAGGAAAGAGAAAAGAAAAGAACGAATATCAAGAGGTAAAGTTTGGCCACCGTACTGCTCGAAGTGAATTCTAACATACCGAGCTTGGTGGACAAATATTTTTCTGAATTCTTAGCTTCCGGGCTAATTTGCCGTCCGCTTGTCGGGATTTAGTTCAATTTGGTAAGATTTAAAAGAGTGGCGCAGCGTCAGAGCTGGCGACGGCTTCCCGTCCTCTTGATGATTCGCTGCGCGATTTTCTCGAGACGAGAGCGGCGTCGAGCTTAATCCGAGATAACTTCGAACCGGCTCGGGCAGTGCGCTCGACAACGTCGACAGCGGGAAAGTCCCCGCGAGAGCCACCCTTCAATGCTGGACGGTGCTAGCGGTTTAGCCTCGCTCGCCCAACATGGTGCCACGGCAGCGGCGGGCGCCGCAGAAACATGCGTGTGCGCGTTTGGCTGCGCGCGTGTGCGGCTCACCGATTTGCAGGTTGTAGTCGTATGTGAGTTCTTCGCCGGGGTTGATGTCGCGCCGCGCATCAATGAAAACGCGGTGGGCTTCTTCCTCGATTTCGCAATTGGGCTCGCAGGAGTGATTGATCCAGCGCGCCGAGTTGCCACGCCGGGTGGCGTCGATCACCATGGCATCATCGACGGAAAAAAGCATCGTGTGTGGCGAATTCTCATGCACATCGGCGTATCTTCGATCTGCTTCATCGTCTGTGATCAGCTCACCTTTGTACTCGATCACGCGGGAGCCTTTGGCAATCCGGGTTAGCGCGAACACGCCGCGGCCGTGAATCCGCGAGTTCCGCACCGAGAAACGTCGTCGCCGCCTGTTTGTTTTAGCCATGGTATAACCAAACCATAATTAATAAAGATTGACTATACTTTTTCGCAGACGCTTTCCAACGGCCGTAAAGCAAAAAAGGGGCAACCCGTGAGTTGCCCCTTTCTCTTTAAATCAAGCAGCGCCGGTCTCTGATTACCAGCGGTTGCGTCCGCCGTCACGGCCGCCGCGGCCGCCGCCACCATTATCACGCTTTGCCATTGGCTTGGCTTCATTGACCGTCAGCGTGCGCCCATCCAGCTGGGTGCCGTTCAATCCTTCGATGGCCTTTTGAGCTTCGCTACTGGAGCTCATCTCGACAAAGCCGAAGCCGCGCGATTGCCCGGTAAACTTATCGGAGATCACGTTGGCCGATTCAACGGTCCCGTGCGCCGAAAAAATTTCTTGCAGTCGGCCTTCCGTGACGGAATATGGCAAACCACCGACATATAATTTACTACCCATGTTCTCCTCCTATAAGAGAATGTTGATGTCTTTGACCCTGAGAAGTGGACTGCTAACGGGAGCCGAACATGGGGAATTAACTGCTAACCACACGCTGTCGGATTGTCCTTTAGATATCTGTTCGCAAGGAGAGACTGACAGGGGCCTTCAACTCATCCATTTTCCTCTACCAGAAGGCCCGATACTGAAGAAGATAGCGTACACTACTTTGTATCAGCCCCGATGTCAACGGGGCTCTCTCCGGCATTTTTCAGATAACCGATCTCTGAATCGCCTCTCGGAGCCGGATTATCATAGGTCGATCGGGGTGGCGTTCTTTTCCCGAGATTGCGGCCGTCAGCCGCGCGAATGAGGTTCCCGAGGAACATCTGTTTGATTATTGTTACGGGCAAGAAGTTTTGACCACCGCACTAGCCTCACGCACGCTCCGGTGAAGGCCAGGACCGGCAATACCAGCATGAGCCATGGCGACGTGTTGAAGTAGTTGTCCAGAAGATAGCCGATCAGCAATCCTCCCAGGATGGCTCCTGGCAGCTCAAAAGCAATGGCAACCATTATCCCCGCTTTCCGGAAGAAGGGACTTTGCTTGTCCCTACGGCCATAACGGTTCTCAGGGGTCGGCGCTGCGCTCATGTGTTGAATGATACATCGGGTGAAGAGGGGCGCAATGGGTTGGGTTGCTTCAAGCGGATTTGCGGACGCCCGAAACAGCAAAATTTCGTAGCAAGAGACGGTGACCCCAGGTTCCGCCTCTTGCTAGAGATCACGCCGCGAGCGAGACACCGGTGCCAGGCTTTCTGCGCTCTTTGCCTTGGCTCCTCCAGCCACTCCGCGTGGTTGTCCGCGCGATCTTTTTCCGGCTTGCTTGCGCTATTTCCGCAAAAAGATTTCTTGGTATTCCTTTTTCTTCTGCGCGAAGGCCTTGCGGTCGAGATCGTGCATCTCGACAAACTGGATCTTGTCGGCGTCGGCGATCGGCGGATAGATGCCCTTGCGGTTTACAAATTCGCCTTGCTTGGCGAGGATGGTCATGCTTTCGGGACCGAGAAAGAAATCGATGAACGCCTTGCCGGCATTGGCTCGCGGCGCTTTGGCGCCAAGGGTCAGATAATGGCCATCACCCATCATCTTCTCCAACCGCACGTAGTCCAGCGGCGCTCCTCGCTGGCCGAAGGTGTGAACGTATTTGACGTAGGTGATACCGATGGGTGTCTCGCCGCTCGAGACGCGTTCCGCGGCCGGCAGAAGAGACTCGACCATGATCGGTTTGGCCGCCGCCAGATCGCGAATGAACTTATTGGATTTTTCCTTGCCCATCACTTTCTCAAGGCTCGCCACCCACTGGGTCGTGGTTGTATGCTGGGTCGGATCGGCCATGACGAGTTTGCCGCGGTATTGCGGTTTCAGCAGATCGTCAAGCGACTTGGGCGCATCGGCCGGTTTGACGATGTTACTGTTGTAGATGATGCCGATGATGACGTTACGGTAACGCGGTCCGAGGGTCGGGTGGATCGATTCCTTGGTAAACTCCTTGGCTGAAGGCGACTGGTAATTGGCAAAGATTCCTTCTTTCAACATGATCTGCATAGGATTGTCGTTGGTCAGAATCACATCGAAAAGCGGTTTGCCGGCGCGGAATTCGCTCAACGCCCGGTCCATGACCTTGGTTGCCGACGCTCTCCAGTACTCGACCTCGATGCCGGTTTTCTGTTTGAAGATTTTGAACACCGCCTCGGCAGTGTCGGTCTCGAGAGAGCCATAGACAGTGACTCTGCCTTCCTTCTTGGCCGCATCGACGAGTTTCGCGTCTTGAGCGGAGAGCGACGCCGTCGTCACGAGCGTCGCCAATAAAACTATCAAGTAGCCTGCTTTCTTGAACATGAGTCCTCCGTTGTTATTTTGATCGCGCTGCAGCCGGCCGGTCTGCCGGCATTCACCGGACCGCCGGTGAGTCTATCAGGGAAATTTTATCTAGCAAGACGTCTGCGTTGGATGCGCGAATTTTTGGAGCGATTACGCGATAAACATCAACGACGTTCAAACCCTTCAAAATCGGTCGACAGTGCGCCATCGGTCAAGGGAATCGAAAAGATCGCTTTTTTAGTTCACGTCCTAGCGTTCAGGCCGGAGCCTGCACAGCCGAAGAGTTCTGTGTTGCGGAGAGGCGCCAAGAGCGCGGGATATCCCTAATAGTATATTCCCCCTTCGCTCCTTATAATTAGCCCTTGAAGGACTGTACCACAAACGACCGGTTTCTCAGCTTCTCCTGTCGTTGCCGAAAGCTTTTGTAAACGCCTGCCGTCCCCGCGTGCCGCCCATCATGAAAAGCTCGCTGCCCTCGGCGAGCAGGGTAGAGCCCGGCGGATTGGTCAGAACACGGCCGTTTTGCTGCATGCCGATGACGCTCAGTTCCGTTCGCTCTGTAATGGCGCTCTCCGCAAGCGTTTTACCGGCGAGGGATGGCGGCAGGAGAACCGAAAACAGCTCGAACCCTTCGCCCAGGATCAACAGCTGGCGGCTGTGCAGTTGAGCAAAAACTTCTTCGACACCGAGCGAGGCGTAGCTGATGGCAAAATCGGCTCCGGCGCGATAGATCGCTTCGATGTTCTTCTCATGTGTGATGCGACTGATGATGCGCAGGTCCGGATTGAGCCGCCGACAGTAGACGGCCAGATAGATGTTCATAGCGTCGTCGTTGGTCGTTAGAAGCACCGATGGTGCTTCGCGCAAGCCGGCTTTCATCAGCACCTCTCTATCGGCCGCATCGCCGATAAAGATCCGATCCGCGACGTTGTCGAGCTTGGGCCGCAGGCTTTCCTCGCGCTCTAACAATTGAACCGGTATGTCCTTCTTCTTGAGCGCTCGAGCGGTGGCCTGTCCGACTTTTCCGCCGCCGATGACCAGCGCCGGATGATAATTGGTGGCATAAATGACCAGAAGCAGATCGAGCTCGAGCATTTGCTCGGCGGTGCCGACCACCACGGCCACGCTGTCGCCGGTGAGGACGGTTTCCGCCGCCGCCGGCAGCAAACGGCCCCGTTTCCAAACAGCGATCAAGTTGACGCCGGTGGTTTCCTGCAGCTTCAGCTCACCCACCGTGCGGCTCACCAGCGGCGTATTGTGCACCGCGAAATCGGCGACTCTGAGATCGCGAATGTTGCCGATCACGTGCGTTTGCGCATGTCCGGCATTGACCCTGGCGGCGAGGCGTTCTCCCAGCCGCTGATGCAGCGGCACCACATGCGTGCAGCCGCTCAGCTCGAGAATGTCGATGGAGTCTTCCTCCTCGACGTTGGCGACGATCGGCACTTTGGGTGCGACTTCGCGGATCGTCAACGTGATGTTCGTATTCATGGTATCGCTGCAGTTGGCGTAAACCAGCCGTGCGCGGTCGACCCGAAGATTCCTGTAGGTTAAGCTGCTGTCGACGTCGCCGGCGACCACGGAAATGCCGTCCCCGTGCATTTGCGCGGCCTTCAGCGCGTCGGGTTCGATGACGTAGTACGGCACGTTGTGGAGCCGCAGCCGCTCAATGAGCCCCGGCGCGATCGAGTCGTAGGCGCACAGGATCACGTGCTCGCGCGCATCGACCGGCGCCTCCCGTGGAGCCCTGACCCGCACCTGGGCTTCGAGCCAGGGCGCATAGAAGAGGCGAATGAACATGAACGGGAGAACGATGAGCAGCAGAACGATGCCCGAGAGCAGCACGATGATACTGAAGAGCCTGCCGATATCACTCGAGAAGGTAATGTCGCCGAAGCCCAATGTTGTCATGACGGTCAACGTCCAATAAATTCCGGTGATCCAGGAATGATACTGCCCTTCGGCGTAGAGCATGATGACATGAAACAGCACTGAGTATAGGGCGATGACCAAAATCAAGAAAACCAGGTACTTCAAGAGCGCGCCGATGTTTTCACGCGTGCCGCGTTCGCTCAGGAAGTAAGAGATCTGGCTGCTTACAAACTTCATCTCATGGATGGTGGGCGCGATGAGCGTGTTTGATACTCGGGGCGAATAACAGAAAGATGAGCGGATAAGCGCCACAGGACAAGTTCCCGACGCTTGTGGCCGCATACTGCGCGGGAAAACCCCGCCATTCGGTTGTCTTTACCACAGTTATGGGAGTTTAGCACCGGATGGGTTTCGCCAACCAGCGCGGCAAGCCACATCTTCAGGGCTCGCCCGCGCATGGTTGCGCACTTTCAGGAAAGCGAATCTGCCGCCGGTCTCTGTGCCGGAACGAAATCGCCCGCGTCCTCCGGCTCCAAGGCAAACCGCAAGGCGTCATCCACGGTCTTTAGGAACTCGAAGCTCAGTCCGGCGCGTGCTTCTGGGGGAATTTCCTCGATGTCCCTGCGATTAAGCTCGGGCAGCAGGGCGCATCCGATACCGGCTCGCTTGGCCGCGAGCATCTTTTCCCTGATCCCGCCCACGGGCAGGACCAGACCGCGCAGGCTGATCTCGCCGGTCATGGCGACATCCTTGTTGACTCGCCGTCCGGTGAGAAGCGAGACCAGCGCGACAAAAAGCGTGGTGCCGGCGCTGGGTCCGTCCTTGGGAATAGCACCGGCAGGCAAATGGATGTGGAGGTCATTTTTTTTGAACAGTTCGGGATCGATCTCCAAAGCTTCGGCGCGCGATTTTACCAGGCTCAGTGCCGCCTGCGCGCTTTCCTTCATGACCTCGCCAAGCTGGCCGGTGAGTATCAGCCGACCTTCTCCCGGCATTTTCGTCGCCTCGACAAACAGGATGTCGCCGCCCACGGGTGTCCAAGCCAGCCCTGTAGCCACTCCCGGCAGGCTTGTGCGCAGCGCGATCTCGTTGAAAAATTTTTTCTGGCCTAAATAGCCGGCGACGGACTCGACGTCGACGGTGACCGCATCCTTGAGACCTTCGGCGACGCGGGTGGCAACGCTGCGGCAGACCGCCCCCAGTTCGCGCTCGAGTTGTCGGACGCCGGCTTCGCGGGTGTAGGATCGGATGATTTCCCGAATCGCTTCGTCGGTAAAGTGAATCTGTTCCGGCGTGAGGCCGTTTTCGCTTGTCTGCCTGGGGATTAGATAGCCCTTGGCGATGGCCAGCTTATCGTCTTCGATATAGCCCGGGACTTCGATGATCTCCATGCGGTCCCGCAGCGGCCCGGGGACGGTATCGAGCACGTTGGCCGTGGCGATAAACAAGACCCGGCTCAGGTCGAACGGCACGCCCAGATAATGATCCTGGAACGTGCTGTTCTGCGACGGATCCAAAACCTCGAGCAACGCGGCCGAGGGATCGCCGTGAAAACTGGCGCTGAGCTTGTCGATCTCGTCGAGCATAAAGACTGGATTTCTGCTGCCGGCTTTGCGGATCCCCTGGATGATATTTCCCGGCAGCGAACCGATATAGGTCCGGCGATGGCCGCGGATATCGGCTTCGTCGTGCACTCCGCCCAGGCTCTGGCGCACGAACTTGCGATTCATTGCCCGCGCGATGCTCTGCCCGAGCGAAGTCTTACCGACTCCCGGAGGTCCGACCAGGCACAGGATCGGGCTTTTTCCTTCCGGCATCAGCTTGCGCACGGCGAGAAATTCGATGATGCGTTTTTTCACCTTCTCGAGACCATAGTGGTCGGCGTCGAGGATTTCCCGCGCCTTGGGCAGATCGATCTCTTCCTTGGTCATCACCGCCCACGGCAGTTCCACCAGCCAATCGAAATAGGTGCGCAGCGACGAGTACTCGGGCCCGCCTTCGGGCATGCGCTCCAACCGGCTGAGCTCGCGCAGCGCTTCTTTCTCGACCTCGGGAGGCATTTTGGCGTCGAAAATCTTCTTGCGCAGATCCTCGGCTTCTACGCTTTTGCCGTCCTCTTCGCCGAGCTCCTTTTGTATCGCCTTGAGTTGCTCGCGCAGGAAATACTGTCGCTGCGCTTTAGTCATGGAGTCCTTGGTTTCTTCGCCGATCTTTTTACTCAGCTCGAGCACCTCGATCTGGCGCGACAATTTTTCAGCGACTCTCTGGGCGCGCGTCACCGGATCCAACAAGGCGAGGATTTCCTGTTTTTCGGCGGCGGGAAGATCCAAAGTCGAAGCGATCATGTCGATCAACGTAAGAGGGTCGTCGATCCGCTCGATGGTCGCTTTCAGTTCGTTCATCGGCTCGGGCAACAACGACAAGGCCCTGGAGGCCTCCTGACGCAGGTTAACGATGCGCGCCTCGAATTCCTTCGTCTGCGGCGCGGTTTCCTCTACCATGCTGACGCGGGCGACGAGGATAGGATCGGTCTGGAGAAATTCAGCGATCTCGAAGCGGCGCCGTCCCTGGGCGATCACCTGACGCTGGCCGTCGGGAAGGGTGAACATCCGTAGAACGTCCGCGGCGGTGCCGATCTTGAACAGGTCAGCCGGGCCGGGATTCTCCACCGCCGGGTCGCGTTGAGCGACAAAACCGATGGGCAGTTGCTGGCGCACCGCCTCTTCAATGGCCTGCAGGCTGGTTGCCCGACCGACCACAAACGGCATGATGGTCGCGGGAAAGAGCACCGTGTTGCGCAGCGGCAAGATGACCAGGGCTCCGGGCGGAATCTGGACGCGCGACTTACCTTTGGGAGTTTCCGTCGCTTCGGCTTTCATGAATGTTTCCTCAGTTGGATGATCAACAAGCCTTCCTTCAAGGAGACCTCTCCCAATATCAACGGGCTCTCGCCGCCGACGACTCGAAGCCGCCGCTCGAAACGGCCGAGCGGGATCTCCCATACCTTGAAATCGCCGTCGTTACAGCACTCCGGGAGCGGCCGGCGGCCGGCGATCACCAGCTCATTACCTTCGATGCGTACTTGCATCTGGTCAGCGGATACTCCCGATAGCGCAGCTATAACCCAAAAACTCTCGTCGGTTTCGACGACGTTGACCGGAGGTTCCCAACTGGGCGTTCGACCCTGGGATGCGCGGTATTGCGCCGCCGAGGCGATTTGTAAAAAGTTCCGCTTTATTCGCTCCGCTTGCTGAAGCACGTCATTCGCTTGATGCCAGATCAGAAAATCCCAATCGCGTTGCGCCATTTTGTGCCGGCCTCCATGAACATAGAGCCCATCGATCTTATACCGTAAACAGGTCGCCGATAAAGACTTCACGATCGAGAAACGGCTCGAAGAAGTCCCATTAAAGATTTCAAGCTCATCTCGCTACGAGCTCGTTCTCGATGCTCATGGAGCGCAGCCTGCTACAGTTCAACCTAGGAGCGGCTGGCGTCAATGTCAAGAAAGGGAGCTTGCCGGGCGAGATTGGTTATTATCTCTTCGATGTCGTCAAGCGAATTGAAACGGGGCGAGCCGGCCAGGTGAGGAGTGATAATAACGTTAGGAAATTCTAACAGCGGCTCGCCGGGATTCGCCGGCTCCTCGTAAAAGCCATCCATCGCAAAACCGCCCACGCTACCCGATTGAAGAGCATCGAACAAAGCCGCGCGGTTTACCAGCGAAGGCTGCGAAACGTTGACGAGCAGCGCGCCCGGTTTGATCATTGCGAACTGACCGCGTCCGATAATGCCGCGAGTTTCCGGCGCGGACGGCAGATGCAAACTGACGCAGTCCGATGTTTCAAGAAGCTCCTGCAAGGAGAGATAGCTTGCCTGGTAGTGCCGCTCTTCGGCCGGCGTCATGCGATGGCGCTGGTGGTATACCATGCGCATGCCGAGGGCCGCCGCTCGGAGCGCCAGCTCTCGTCCGATCTCGCCCAACCCGATAATTCCGAGTTGCCGCCCGTTAAGAGTTTTGAGTCCGCTAATGCGCGCCCAGTTGCCGTTCGGGGTTCGCGCCCGGTTGTAACGTGTGGGCCTGTAGCCCGCGCTTTGCAGTTGCTCGACGCTGATGAGATTGGCGTTCTGATTGAGCTGGCGAGCCAGGGCGAGCATGAGCATTAACGCCTGCTCGGCAACGGCGATGTTGGCGCGCCTCCTGAGGGTTTTTATTTGAATTCCCGCCGCGCTGCATGCCGCGCCCTCGATGTGTCGGGTGAGGGTGCCATAGCGCTGGACGAGCTTTAGATTCTCGCCGGCCGCGGCAATCTCCCTGGGGCCGACCGCCAGGGCGTCGACCACAAACGCCTGGGCTCCGCGAGCTTTTGCCAGCAACTCGTCTTGGTCGCGAACCAATCGGACCTCGGCCGGATGCAGACCGCGCGCAACAAAGCGCATCCGGTGGCACCAGCCTGCAAAATCAAGATCATGGGCGCAGAAATGGTCAAAGGCGGAGACCAGATCGTCAGGCGCCGCCGGATCGAGCACGATTTGAATAACCCGGAGAAATGAGTCGTCTTCTACAACCAGGACAGGCGGAGTTGATAAAGCCATCGACTTGCTCAAATGCGCGAGCGCCGGTTTGACGAGTTCGGCTGAGTATCGCCTGCCGGATGCTTGCCGCCTATCCCTATCGTAACAACCGTAAGATTTCCATATCGCGTTCTCCGGGCCATTGCGTTAAAAGAGGATTGCTGTGAACGTGCGGCCATGAGCAGCGAGGTAGGAAGGCAAGAGCGGCAGCTGCGGGCATCTGAGTTCGGGGCGGTTCGGAATCATGCAGATCGCA
>CAYZXN010000122.1:0-5638 GCA_964482425.1 uncultured Syntrophobacteraceae bacterium
TCAGCGGGCTTTAAGAGTTCAGATCGTCCTTCCGTTTCCTAAGGGCGCATGCTAAGACCGCTGTCGATGCGACTTCGACTGGCTCCTTTGTCTCGCGGCTATTTGTCTCTTTTTATCTTTGTTCTGTCCAGCGGGTATGCGGTAGGCACAGCGGGAGCGTGGGACTTGAGGGACAAGCCCTTCGGGTTTCGTTTACAGATTGCCGACGATCGCACGACCAACTTCTTCCCAGCCGCCCTCCGATCCTATCGATGAACCCCGCGGCCGACGATTTCACGCGCGAACCGCCGTTTGCCTACAACGTCTTAGGCTAACACGCTGCTGAAAAAGACTCATACGCGTCGTTGCGCTGCAATCGCCTCGCGTCGACGTACTGGAAAGTACGCGTGCACTCGTCGATTTTTTGGCGTGCGCGCCTCTGAGATCTTTTGAGCAGCCTGCAAAAGCCAGAGCCTTTCAGTAATCTGCTGGTGCTAATCATCCTGATGAAGCGGGTGAATCCGATGACCGGCTGGTTGTTCGACGCTGGAACCTGCAGGAGCCAAGGCGTCGAGACGATAGTTGTTGCGAACGCCTGCCGGTGCATGATTCGGCTGCTTCTGGCCCATGCCCAACCGGCCGATGAATGGAAGTCGCAATGCCGGGTTAAAGAAATCAATTCCAAAGTTCAGACCGAGCAAATTGAACTCGACGCCTTCTTCACGAGCCACGGTCAATCCAAGCACGCCCAGCAGCGATAGCTGGTAACCGGTGCCGCTGGGGGCGCGATCGATCAAGGAGCCGTTGATCGGGTAGTCTTTGCCGATGGCAGTGGCCGGAAGGTCGATCTTGAGTTCCGGGACTTGACGTCCGACATAAGCCATAAAGGTGTTGCTGTTCGGACCCGGCCAGACTTGATATTCGTCGGGATACGGATAACTCGCGACGGCGTCAAAGATCTTGGGGATCGCCTGCTCAGCCACTTCGCCGCGCAGCTCCGCGATGAGCTCCGGTTCGTTACCGAACCACCGTCCGTCCGGAATCCCCGGCGCCGAAACCACTACCGGCAGGTTGCGGTAGGCGCGCCAACCGATCACGTGATGAACGGTATATTGAGTTGCCCCGGCCGGCTTTGTGGCAAGCCAGGTATGCACCCCGAAGATGCCGCGCCAGTTCAGCGCACGCGCGCCATAGACGTGAACGATCGCTTCGGGCGTGGTCTCGGCCGGCGGCGCAATCCCGGCGCTGGAGCGGTCGGCGGTGCGGTAGTCGCGGTTCAGAGGGACCTGACCGGAAACCACCGTGTAAAAAGGCAAGCCTAACAGAAACAACAATACGACAGACAAGATGAAAACTCGCGTCATGAACAACCTCATTCCAATACCGGAGTATAGCCATCGAGCGAGTGCAAAGCCAGAAGCGGGCCCTCTTTAAAGTTCTTGGTTCCAATCGTTGGAGTGGTTTCGGCCGCGCACGGCCCGTTCAGGAACGAAGGCAGCGCCGCTTGTGCATTGGCGCAGGCTGAAAATGAAATCTGTCGAGCAAACGCTTGAAGGAATGCCAGCGTCAAGCCAAGCACCGAATGCGGAGTTCACCGGCCGCGACTTTTTCGGTGGCGTCCGAACGGCCATTGTGACTCCCCTTGCGTATTGCCGCGTCTCCGTCCGTCGCGTTCTTGTGCTTGGTTGAAAGTCGCGGTAGATCTCTAGGGCATGCCGACGGAGCTACGCATTGGGCATGGATATGACGTGCACCGATTTCGGCGCGGTCGAAGACTGATGCTGGGTGGGATCGAGATACCCCACAACGCCGGTCTCACCGGCCATTCGGATGCCGATGTGTTGTTGCACGCGCTGATTAACGCTTTGCTCGGCGCCATGGGTCAGGGGGACATCGGAACGCACTTCCCGGATAACGATCCACGCTACGAGGGTATTGCCAGCGGATTGCTGCTGGCCGAGGTTCTGGGCATGATGCGCCGCAAGCGCTTCAAGCTGATCAATGCCGATGTTACCCTGGTGGCGCAGCGTCCGAAGCTCTCGCCGTATTACGCTGCTATGAGGAAAAATGTCGCGGCGCACTTTAAAATCGCTGAAAACAAAATCAATATCAAAGCAACGACGACGGAGAATCTCGGATGGATCGGCAAGGGCGAAGGAATGGCCGCGGCAGCGGTGGTTTTGCTGAGCTGTTCCGCGCCTGTTCGAGGGCGGAAAGGTTGACAACAAATTATTTCTATAATAATCAACACTCCTAATCCTAAGTGACTTCGTATCCTGCCAATCCAGCGCCACAAGCGCGTGAACAAGAGATTGAACGGTTGGCTCAAGAGCTTGGTCGTCTGATTCAGGGCGCCGATCCTGAGCAGCGCAACGATCTCAAAGAGCTTGCGTTCGCCCTCATCCGCGAGGAGTTTATCCACAAGGCCGAGGGTGAAGAGACCGGGGCAGGAGCGACACCGAGGCCTTTTAATCCATTGGGCACCGGGGTCTTGATGTTCATTTTGGGGGCGGGCCTCTCCTTTATCTTTGGACCCGTAGGCTTGCTCCTTATGTTCGGCGGCATGGTATTCGTTGTCTGGGGAGCCGTTATCAGTTGGATCAAAGGATAGAGCAGTATGGCAGAAGAGGAAAAGAAAAAACGAGGTATTTGGTCCCGAAGAGATTTCTTCACGCGGCTCGGTTGGGGCGGATTCGGAATTTTCAGCGGGTTGACCCTGTTGGGATTTCTCCGCTCGGCGTTTCCACGCGTGCTGTTCCAGCCGCCATCGACCTTTAAAGCAGGATTGCCTTCCGACTATGCGATCGGCGAGGTTAGCGAAAAATACAAGCAGGACCAACGCGTCTGGATCGTCCGCGAGGAGATGGGGATTTATGCCGTCTTTGCCAAATGCACGCATCTCGGCTGCACGCCGCGATGGCTGGCCACCGAAGCAAAATTCAAGTGCCCCTGCCATGGCAGCGGCTTTTTCAAATCCGGCTTGAATTTCGAAGGCCCTGCGCCGCGTCCTCTGGATCGTTTTGCCATTACCATCGGCGAGGACGGTCAACTCGTCGTCGACAAGAGCAAGGTATTCAAGATGGGTCCGGGGGCCGAGCCTGACGAGCAGTATTCGGACAGTATCCTGAAGGTTTAACGGATAAAAACATGAGCCTTTTAGAAAAGATCAAGAACGATATCGTCGAGAGCCACGTTTGGAAGTCGATTTTTCGGCACGGCTATGAAGACACGCCGCGTAACCGCGTCATGATGGTGACATCGAATGTTTTTCTGCATCTCCATCCCGCCAAAGTACGCCGCCATGCCGTCAGGATGCGCTTTACCTGGTGCATGGGTGGATTGACGTTTCTCATGTTTCTGGTCACCGCCGTCACCGGCATTTACCTAATGTTCTACTACCGGCCGGTGGCGGAATATGCCTACGCCGATATGAAGTATCTCGAATCCGACATGCCCTTCGGCATGCTGATGCGTAACATGCATCGATGGGCCGCGCATGCCATGATCGTGTTCGTCTGGCTCCATATGTTTCGTGTTTTTCTGACCGGATCGTATAAACCGCCGCGCGAATTTAACTGGATCGTCGGCGTGTTGCTCCTGGTTCTGACCCTGCTGCTGAGCTTCACCGGTTATCTCCTGCCTTGGGATCAACTTGCCATCTGGGCAGTCACGGTCGGCTCCAACATGGCGCGTGCGACTCCATTATTGGGCTACGAAGGTCCGTTTGCCGACTTCGTCGGCGCCAATCCCGTCTACGATGCGCGTGCGTTTCTATTCGGCGGAGGGGAAATCGGCCCGCACACGTTGCTGCGCTTCTACATTCTGCACTGTATCTTCATTCCGCTCGTCGCCAGCATCCTAATGGCGGTTCACTTCTGGCGCATTCGCCGGGACGGTTTCTCGGGTCCTTCATTATAAGAAAAGATAGTAGAGGAATCAGATGGCAGAAGCGGTTCGAGAAAGAAAACTTCCGATAGACGACAAGATCCATACCTGGCCGCACCTGGTGCGCATGGAGTTTCTGGTCGCGCTATTTGTGACTGTCGCGCTGACGCTGTGGGCGATGATGGTTGATGCGCCCCTGGAAGAACCGGCCAATCCGACGCGCACGCCCAATCCCTCCAAGGCTCCTTGGTACTTTCTCGGGCTGCAGGAGATGCTGGTTTATTTCGATCCCTGGCATGCGGGAGTGGTGCTGCCGACTTTGATCATCGTCGGTCTGATGATCATTCCTTACATCGATATCAATCCAAAAGGGAACGGGTATTACTGTTTCAAAGACCGGAAGTACGAAATCCTGACGTTCATCTTCGGTTTTCACATCTTGTGGATCGTGACCATCATTATCGGTACTTTCTTCAGAGGTCCGGGTTGGAATTTGTTCTGGCCCTGGCAGTATTGGGATCCGCATAAAGTCGTGGCGTTGACCAACGTCGATTTGCCTTATCTGTTCGGCTTCCGGGATTACTGGTTATCGGCGATTTTCGGTTTGATCGTTGTCGCCGCTTACTTTGTTCTCGGGCTTATCGCCTTTTATTACTGGGTGCTCAAAGTCAAAGGAAGGGAGTTTCTCGAACGCTGGGGGATGGTGCGGTTTTCCCTCACCGCGGTCATTTTTGTCCTGATGCTTTCGCTTCCCGCCAAAATGTTTCTGCGGCTGGTTTTCAACGTGAAGTACATTTTGGTGACTCCCTGGATTAATATCTGATGTTCTATGTCGCGAAAATTCTGCAGGCTTTAGGGCTCGCAGACGTCGGCTATGCTTTGCTCATGGGAATTATGAAGAATTCATCGATGGCTGAAGAAATTGTTCTGGCATTGATCGGGCTTGGAGTTTTCTCGTTGGGCCGCGCGCTCGAGCGCAAGGTAGTGTAAGGGAGTCGCGCATGGCGGAACGAGGATTCGACCCACAAGAAGAGAAAAAATCCTACGGCAGCGTCTTTCTCATCGGCATCGCTTTACTGGTGGCTTTATCCATCTGGGCGTTCTGGGACGACAATATTACCCGCCGGCCGTGGAAGTCCTTCCAGTCGCAGTTTCACCGGTTGGACTACAACAAGGCCAAGGCTGCTTACGAGGAAGAGAACAAGAAACTGCAAGAAGATCCGACCTACCAGGAGTTATCCAAGAAGCTGGCCGCACTCGAAGCGAGCGTGAACGAGGGGGAACTGGCGCAGCGGCTGGCGGCGCTGGAAAGACAGGAAGCTCAAGCGCAGATTCGTTTCAGCGAAATCGATCAGGAGGTCAAGTTCATCAAGAGCGAGCTTGAAGAAGCCTGGTATGAGCACGATCATGCGATCCAACAGAACAGAGATCCGAAACCTTACCTGGAACATATTCGCGAGCTTGATAAAGAACAGGCAAGACTGGACCCGCGCTTGGAAGAGGCGCGCTCCACGCGCGATCAGCTGAGAAAAGAGATCCGAGAAATTCGTTCGAGCGCCAAAGATGTGGAGAGTGAACTGACCAAGTTGACCGCCGAGCGAGACAGATGGCAGCGCGTGATGGAGAACGTCACCATAAATCTAGGGCCTTTCTCTTTCTACAAAATCCCCAAAATTCAACAAACGGTGATGGAAGAGTTCGACCGCAACCGTTTTGATCAGGCGATCGCCCGCGTCGACCGATGCCAGACCTGCCACCTGGCCATCAATCGGGC
>CAYZXN010000123.1:0-7420 GCA_964482425.1 uncultured Syntrophobacteraceae bacterium
GTCGGCGGCTTCTATACCGGTCGCCCTTGATGAGGCTAAACGGCAGGGCCGTATTCGCAAGGGCGATGTCGTCCTGCTCAATGCGTTTGGGGCCGGATTCGCGTGGGGCGCGGCGGTTGTGAAATTCTGAGCTGCCGGGCATCGGCTAGCCGGCAAGCTGGGCAACGGCCGAGAATCCTTCCTTTCTCCATAAGTTTCGTGAGCAACGCTTCCGCGCCGGAGAAGTCTTGCCGGCGCATTCCTGCGTTTCAATACCGATCTGCCGCCATACTCGCACGCGTCCAATCTCTGTTGATTTATCAACCCTGTTTTGTTAGAAAATTGCATAGCAATAGCGATTTATTAGTGAGCCACGGGAGGCTTCATCTTATGTTCAATGAAAAAGTTGATGTAACTAATTTTGAAAAGCAAGATCCGGAATATCAGGATCTGTTGAAGCGCGTGTTGGCCATTCAGGCTGACTGTGAAATCGGCGGTCCCAATCTCTACGTAAAAAATATCCTACCGACTGCTCCGAGCAAGCTCGATCAGCTGATCGTGGCGCGTACCGCTGCCGAGGAGATGGATCATTACAGAAAGATGGCGCGATTAGCCGGAGACATTGGGGTTGATGTATCGTACGTGCTGAGCCGGTCCAACCAGGAACGTTATGTGGAGGCTTTCCGCGGTTCCATCGACACTTGGGAGGACTACGCAGTTTTTGGGTTTTTGATCGACCGCGTCGGCCGCTTTCAGCTGGAGGAATTCATCGGTTGTACGTACCTACCGCTGGCCCGCGTTGTCGAAGATCCGGACGTCATCCGCGAGGAAGAGGGCCACATTGATTTCGGCACGAACAAAACGGCGGAATATGCGGCCAAGGGCGGAGAGGCGAAGGAGCGAATTCAGAAAGCCGTGAACTATTGGTACGTCAAGGGTCTGGACATGTTCGGCAATAGCAAATCATATCGCTCTGAACGGTTTATGCACTGGGGTCTCAAGCGTAGGCCCAATGCTGTAGCGCGACAGCAGTACAAGGAGGAAGTCGACGCTCTTTTGACGAAGATGGGCCTTACTATTCCCGATCCAAATAAGGGCCGGCTTTACACCTAGTTGAGGAAGTTATGCAACCAGCACCCAATACCGAGGCTTTGGATCAGCAATTTAAGGAGTTTATTCAGGCCCTGCAGAAGGCAGTCGGTACGGCCATGCCGCATCTGAAGGACGATCCTAAAATTGTTGATCAGGCAATTCAGGATTGTCAGGAAATTTTGGATGTTGTTCTCGAAGGCAACGTCAAGGAGTGGGTTTCGTAGTTAGTTAAATTTTCTACACCGCGAGCTAGATCTGTAAAAGGCGCCTGAACTTCTAGGCGCCTTCGTTTATCAGCTCCGTTAATGGCTGGGGAGAAATAATTTGAACGTCGTTGTATGCGGTAAAGTAATTCCCGCCAGCTCCGTGACCATCGCGATAGATCCGAATACGAAGCGGATGATACGCAAGGGCGTGCCCCATGAGCTCGACCCGGCGGCTGCGAGTGCTGTTGAGGAGGCGCTCCGCCTAACCGAGAAAAACGGCGGCACCGTCACGTTAGTTACCATGGGGATCAGCGATGCCACAATCGGTATCCGCAATGCATTGGCCATGGGTGCCACATCGGCGGTTCACATTATGGACGATGCGGTTGCGGGCTCCGACACGCTTGGCACTGCCAAAATTCTCGCCGCGGCCATTAAGAAGCAGTCTTTTGACTTGGTCATCTGCGCAACCGAAAGCAGCGATAGTTATTCCGGCATAGTTCCGGGGCAAATCGCGCATTTTCTGGGCGTGCCGCCGATGACATTTGCGAAGGAAATCGCCATTGACGGAGACATAGTTACTATCAAGCGCCAGAGCGAAACCGGCTATGATGTCGTGGAGGCAAAATTGCCGGCTTTGGTAGCAGTCAGCAGCGGCATTAACGAGCCAAGATATCCGCAACTCAAGGGCATCATGGCGGCCAAGAAAAAGGAGATTAGAATCTATACGGCGGCAGACTTGGGACTTGCGCCGGACCAGGTGGGAGAGAGTGGAGCGCGGGAAAAAGTACTGGCGATTGGAAGACCGGCCAAGCGCGAGGCTGGGAAAGTTGTTATAGACGAAGGGGAAGGCGGCAAGCAGATCGTGGACTTTCTTGCTGAAATCAAGGTGATCTAAGTGTCAGAGGCTATCTGCGTTTACGCGGAACTGAACGACGACAAAATTACCACGACGACATTGGAGATGCTTGCCAAGGCGGCCGACGTGGGCAAGGCAGAGGCGGTGCTCTTGGGGCCCGCACCCGAAGAAGCCGTGCAAACCCTTGCCAGATACGGGGCCAGCAAAGTTTATCGATCCGCCGATCCGGTTTATCGCGATTATCTGACGCTTCCGTCGGCTGAAACTGTGGCTGGATTGATCGCTTCGGTTAAGCCGGCGGTAATGTTATTTGCCTCCAGTTATGCGGGACGCGATCTCGTCGCCGATTTGAGCGCGCGGCTAGACTGCGGCGCCATCAGCGACGTTGGCGATTTTCAGCTCAAAGGCACTAGTGTCGAAGCGATCATTCCAGCATTGGGGGCCAGCTATCAAAACACCAGCACGTTGGTCGGCGAGGGTACCAAGCTTTTGTTGGTACGTCCTAAGTCGTTTGAACCGAAAATTAGCGAGCAGCAGCTTGCTATCGAAGAACTACCCGCTGCATCGCACGAAGGGTTGCGCAAAGTTCACCTAAAGGAACGGGTGACCGTGAAACGTGAAGGGCCGCAATTGGAAGGCGCGAAGACTATCATCTCGGGAGGTCGCGGCCTCAAAGGCGAAGAGCATTTTGCCATGCTGAAGGATTTGGCCGAGCTTTTAGGTGGGGCGGTTGGCGCCACTCGCGCCGCCGTCGATGCTGGCTGGGTGCCCTACGCCATGCAAATCGGCCAAACTGGTAAAACCGTTAAACCCGATCTATACATTGCCTGTGGTATCTCGGGTGCAGTACAACATCTGTCCGGAATGAAGACTTCGAAGACCATCATCTCTATCAACAAAGATGCCGATGCGCCTATTTTTCAGTATTCAGACTTTGGAGTGGTGGGGGATGTGTTCAAGATAATTCCACAATTAATTGAAGAGCTCAGAAAGCGTAAGGGTGCCTGAACTGCGGCGTGATTTTAGGGTCCTACACGGGTTCCGTTAATAACGGCTTTTCGATACTACTAAACAGCAGATCTGCGGGGTTCATTTCTTCGTGTGAAATGGCTGTGGCATCTTCCTGTAGTTATGCTGGCGCGGTGAATTGACTAAAATTCCAGTTCGTTTGGATCGTTAAAACTTCGTATTGGCTGCGGTTCCATTTCCGTTTAGAGCCTCGGAAATCGCCGGCACTATACTATCTGCTGAGGTGTTCGGCTTGAGCTCGAGCGGCGGTTTTTGCAGGTATCGAGTTACTGCATCGGCTGGTATAGGTCGGCTATAATAATATCCTTGCACCTCGTCGCAATCGAATGAGTAGAGCATTTCCTGTGCTTCACGCGTTTCCACCCCTTCGGCGACTACCTTGAGTCCGAGATTGTGACCTAAATCGATAATAGAACGCACGATGATCGAGTCGTCTCTATCGAGCTCCATGTTTTTTATGAATGATTTGTCGATTTTGATGCTGGTGACCGGGAGCTTCTTGAGGTAGGCGAGTGAAGAATATCCAGTTCCGAAGTCATCGATGGCGAAACGGACACCCAGATCCCTGATCAGCGATAGAGTTCGAATAGCTCGTTGAGGATCGCCCATGATAGCGCTTTCAGTAATCTCGAGCTCAAGCTTATCGGGTGTCACTCCGATGCTTTTGAGCATGCCATCGATCTGATCCGGTAGTGCCTGAGCATCGAGGTTCCACATTGAAAGATTCACCGCTATCCCGATATCAATCCCTTGTTCGCGCCATGTGCGGCATTGTATAAGCGACTGCTGCAAAACCCAGAGTGTCAGCGGAATAATCAATCCGGTGCGTTCGGCTACCGGAATAAACTCATCCGGCGGAATAAGGCCAAGCTCGGGATGTTGCCAGCGCGTCAACACTTCCAATCCGGAAACACATCGCTCCTTGAAGCTGATCTTAGGTTGATAAAGCAAGAAAAGTTCGTCGGCTATAATGGCTTGTCGAAGCTGGCCCATGCTTAGAGGAGTCCGCTGCGAGCCGCTGCTGCCATGCGAGTAAAGCGTATAGCTGTCTTTGCTTCGACGAGCGGAGTTCAAGGCGCTATCGGCGCGCTGGATCAACGTAGTCGCGCTGGTAGTGTGCTCCGGAAAAACAGCGATACCAATACGAGGTTGGACATCAACCTTCAATCCCTCTAAAAAAATGGGTTCCTGCAAGCTATTAAGAACTTTCTTTGCCACCACAACGACATCTTCAGAGCCACTGACAGAAGGAAGCAGTACTGCCATGTCGCCATTCTCTCTATACACCACGGTATCGGAGTCCCTAAGGGTGCTTCTCAGTCGCTTCCAGACGGCATCTGAGAAGGAGGGCATGCCGCTTAGATCGTCATGTGAATGATCCGGATTATCAAAGCCGATCAACAGGAGCCCCACCTGCTTAACAGTATGTTGGGCAACCAGAATTGCCTGCTGGAGCCGCAGTTGAAACACCGCGTCTCCTGACAGATCACTCATATCCTGTTTCATTGGGCTGGCTATACTTTCGGCGCTTATTGCTGCATCGACTGACTGCCCGTTCATGACTCTTACGAAGTTATTTTATTGTAGCTTTCATTCAGAGCAGAACCTTTAAAACCCAACGCAAGCCGCATGCCAGAAACTTACAGCGATAGATAATCTTTCCAAAGCTGTGCCCAGATCTTACGCCTGAATAGTCTCCGTGCGAGTGCCGTTTAAAATGCTCAGTTGCTACATCTTACCCAAAGTACCGACAGAGTTTTCCAGGAATGGTTTGTATCCGGTCGAGAACATTTTGGCGTCGAGAACGGACAAAAATGTCATCGTCTATCGTAATGACTGGGTGCAAAGGGGCGCCCGGTGTTCGGGAAGCCGGTCGGCTAGTTCTCTCCTGAATACCGTACTGTGATCAGTCGCGGCGGGCAGAAGGTAGTCGGGACACTGACGCATACTTGGCGATTAAATGCTGATGCTCAGCCTCGTCTTTGACAAATATACTCGCTACCGCATCCGAGTAAATCAAATGCCAGTCAGGATGGATTTTCAGCTGTGATGACAGTGGAGAATAGGTGTTGAAAAAGACCCACGTTACGCGATGCTTTTCGAGCACCTCTTGCCACCCGGGAAGCGTACGGCTTACCCTCTCGTAGTCCCTGCCTAGCACAGAGCCGTACATGTCTGATCTCCCGTCAAAAAACACCCTGTATTCAGGCCATGCTGTGTAAATGAGATAGTCGCCGAATTCATCGTTATTGAAAATGTTGCCGGGGATCTTTTCAGTTTTCAAAAAATCAACAGCCGCTCGCGGGAAATCTTTACTATCGAAATCAGCCCGTAGCACGCCTATGCGCGCCGTTACCAGGACCGAAACAATGATAATCGTACTCCAAACATATCCTCTGGAGCATTCAGCAATAATGCTGAAATTGACGGAGCGCTGAGCCAGCCATTCGCTAGCCCTAGGCCGAAGCTCGGCTTTTAGCTTATCGAGGAGTCGTAAGAAAATTGGGGCAGTGATAATCGCGTACAGCGGAATGTAACGCGCGGAATAGAGCGCCATGTAAGTGACCAGTAAGACCAGCCCGAGCTCAATCCAGTTCAAAGTAGCCCGGGAAAATGCGAATAGCCCGATGCTGGCAAGCAAAAGATACTTAAAGGGTAATGGCTTGTGAAAGTCCGGCGAGAGAAATTCGCGTACATGATCCATGATAAAAGTATCGGCTGTCAAAGCAAAGGGAAAGATAAGCATGCGGTAACCCTGAGGGTTGAGCAGCGAGACCGCCAAGCAGACTATGAGCACTGTTGCGAGAGACTTTATTTTGTCGACGTGCTGTTCGGCTTTCAAACGTTCGGCAAAGCACCAAGCTGCCAGGTTCCCAGCGGTATAAATGAGTAACAACAGCAATCCGAAAATGTAGCCAGCATGTAGATTAACCCAGACCAGCGTGAGGGCAGGGAGTAGATAGAGCTGCTGCCGTCCTTGGTACTGAAATCTATTCAGGATGAAGTACCAAAGAACCGTAAGCGCGAGAGAAAAGATATGGGGCCGAGCGAGCCAGTGCAAAGAGGAGCAGATGGCGGCAGTAGCCGCAAGCAGAAGAGCCAGCAGGATGTCTGAAGTACTCTCCCGCAGCATTTTGAATAGCAGGACATACGTCATTGCGATGATCAGCGCAAAGAAAATGACGATTCCGGTTAGACCTGAATAGCGATGGACCAGGGACATCACCACTTCAGATAGCCACTCATGTGCCGTCCACGGAAGGGGAGGCATCCACAATGAGAAGATATCGTACTTCGGAATGCTAAAGCTTTTGAGGATGAAATCGCCCGCCCGTATATGATATCCGGTGTCGCCATCGATCAACAAAATGCCGGAGCTAAAGACGAGGCGAAGAAATATGAGTATGAAGATCAGCTCAACGGGAGATGGAAGTAGGCGCTTGGTCCAAGACTTTGACGAAATCAAGCTATTCACGAAAATCTCGGGTAAGAATGCGTTGCGCCAGCGCTCTCCGGTTTAGCACGATTAAGGATCGGCCTACACAAAGTTGCCGGTCTGCGGTTCGGGTCGCGCGCGTCTTATGGATCTATCGCCGATGACGGCACCGCCCGGCTTTGGCCATAAAAATGGAACGCTGATCCTTCGTAAGAAGGCAAACTTGGCTTTGCCGCGACTCTTGAAGTAGCGAGGAAAAACGACCGTGAATTTGGTGCCCTTACCAAGCTCGCTTTGGACAGAAATCGTTCCGTTCATTTGCTCGAGGTTTTTTTTGACGATGCTCAATCCCAAGCCAATGCCGCCACGGGAGTTCTCGGTAGATGTTTTGTGAACCTGGATAAAGGGTTCGAAAATGTTGCCGAGCGCATTTTGCGGTATGCCAATTCCTGTGTCGCTGACCTCCACAACAACCGAGCGAGTCCGCTCAACCTCGCTTATACTCACGGTGATGGAACCTGCATCAGTGTATTTGATTGCGTTTTGCAACAGGTTGCTGGCCACTTCTTTAAATCTTTCCGGATCGTTTTTAATCCATGGCGCTTTGCGGGGAAGCTCCCATTTGAGCTGTAGGTCTTTTTGGACGCATAAGAATTCAAATGTGTCGCGCAGGTCGAGTAAAACTTTGTCAGGGCTGAACTCTTCGATTCGTACCGGTTGCTTGCTCGCTTCCAGCCGCGAATAGATGAGGATCTGATCGATCATGTTCTTTAGATGCCCTGATTGTGCAGCGACTATCTGTAGAATGTCTTGATGCTT
>CAYZXN010000124.1:0-7235 GCA_964482425.1 uncultured Syntrophobacteraceae bacterium
ATGAGGTCTTTGGCGGTCCAAACAAAGGGTTTGAGATTTTGGTTGTCGTGCTGAATATAAGCTTGGATGGCGGCGTACTAGATTCTGAATGTCACTGGATGAAGTGCGTGCCGGCAAAGCAAACATAGCCAAATCATCGTCCGAACTCCCGAAGTTTGGCTCAGCTCCGGACTTGTTTTCAACCGGCTCGTTGGTCTCGTCGAAAGTGGTCATGGCGAACTCTCCTTTAGATATGGATATTCAGTGGTGTAATTTCCGAACATACCCCAAACACCAAGCGCCTTGAGACCTGCACCATATAAATAACGGCCGAAATACCAACCGCGATTGCCCGTCAACTTTGAGGAATGATGCGCGTGAACTCGACGACTTTAACGCTGATGTCGAAGTCACCGTCGCTGCGCGCGGGAAGCGGCGGTGAAGGCTTATACTTGAGCGGCATGCTCTTGCCGGGCGGTATCTCCTTGTCGAGGGTCACATATTCCGCTCTTCCGGGATCGTCCTTGCCGGGTCGAAATTCATCTTTCCAGCGCCACGAATAAAGAATTTGCAGCTCGACATCGCGGACGGCGTGTGGGGAATTGTTCACCAGTTCGCCCGACACCTCGCCGTTTTTAACCGCGACGTTCCGCAAGAAAATTACGTCGTCAGCCCTTTCAGCCAGTTGCGGTGCTGCCGGTCGAGCGGTCATCGGGACTGCGACAATGAATATCGCGGAAACAGCAATGGACCACAGGAGCCTCGACATCATCATAACTGCCTCCTTTCAGAACACGCATTTTATATCACCGTATCTTGGCAAATCGCACCGATCAAGATCGGGCACCCGGCTATGCAACCGCTCCATGCCGGCTGCGCTTGCGATTCTCACATCGTGATTTTGCGGTCCTACTCACGGCAACGGCTCGAATGGCGCCGCGCCACGACGCCGGCCGGTGTATGCAGTGGACAACTTTTTTCGATTGCGATAAATGAACTTCTATCGCGGTCCGCAAAAAGGAGAAACCTCATGATCGTATTGAGCCCCGAGGGTAAGGCACGGACATTACCGCAGCGTGTTGCCGCATTGCCTCGATTTCCGGATCTGAACGGCAAAACCGTGGGCTTCCTGGACAACAGCAAACCCAACAACGACATGCTGCAGTCGCGCTTCGAGCAGTTGCTCCGGCAGAACTGCGATGTGGCCGGCGTGGTGCGGCGTCGCAAGCTTACCGCCCAGCAAGGCGCGCCCAAAGCTCATCTGGACGAGCTTGCCGCGCAGGCCGATTTTGTCATCAGCGGTTTGGGCGATTGAGGGTCGTGCACGTCGTGGAGTATCCACGACTCCATAGAGCTGCAAAAGCGCGGCAGGCTGGCTGTCACCGTCGTTTCTCATCCATTTGAAGCGCTCGCCAACTCGGAGCGAGAAGCATTTGGCGCTCCCGATGCTCCGATCGTGATCGTGCAGCATCCTATCGGGACGGTTAAAGCAGAGGAAGTAAGAAAGCGCGCGGACGCCGCCTTCGAGAAACTGCTTGAAACTCTGCTCGACTCGCGGCCCGGCGCCAATGGCGGGTAGCGGGCGGCGCGCAGACCGGCTCGCCCGGTAGAATCTGGAAACAGCGGGGAACGGAACATGAAACAGCAAGCGTTTCAGGCGGATCAGATCGAGATTCAGGACGATCTTTGCGATGCCAATGACTTTTTCGAGGCGAAGGGTTGGAGTGACGGATTACCGATTGTTCCCCCCACTGAAGACCGCGTGGCGCGGATGCTCGCGGCGACCCAACGCATACCGGACGAAGTGATCGGCGTGGTGCCGCCGCGTTGGGCGCCGGCAACGGTCGAAAAAATCGCCATCAATGCCGTCATGGCCGGTTGCAAACCAGAGTACATGCCGGTGCTGATCGCCGCCGTCGAAGCGATCACCGAACCGAAATTGAATCTTTACGCGCTCCAGGCGACCACCGGCGGACCCGCGGTGATGCTCATCATCAACGGACCGGTGCGCCGGCAGATCCAGATCAACGGCGGCTCCAATGCTCTCGGCGAAGGCTGCCGCGCCAATGCGACGATCGGTCGTTGCATTCGTCTCATCCAGCGCAACATCGGCGGCTCCTATCCTGGCACGACCTGCAAGGCGACTCTCGGTTGGCCAGGCAAGTATTCGATCTGCATCGGCGAGAACGAAGAGGAAAGTCCCTGGGAACCGTTGCACGTCGAGCGCGGTTTCGATCGAAGCACGAGCACGGTAACTGCGATCAGCGCGGATGGCTCCGTGCGAGCTTCGGATCTCGACAGCACGACGGCGGTGGGCGTGCTCACGAATTTCGCCCAAAGAATGGACGGACCGTCGGGACCCGAAGCGATCATGGTGGTCTGCCCCGAGCACGCCAAGATTATCGCCGATGATGGCTTCAGCAAAAAAGACGTGCAGAGGTTCGTCTGGGAGCGGGCGGCCTACCGTATGAAGGATTTGCCCGAGGAAACATTTCATCAACGGGTAAAGCGCTGGTCGCACCGGAACCTGACGCGCGAGAGCGTGATTCCCATAACTGACAAACCGGAAGACATTCTCGTCGTTGTGGCCGGCGGTGACGGCTCACAGTCGCAGTATATTCATGTTTGGGGCCAGAGCACTCCGGAGGGCGGCTCAACGCGCTCGGTGACCAAAGCTGTACAACTTTAAGTGTGCCGGCAAGGTTTCCTGGCTGGCTTCGATGATCCGCGAGCGGGCTTCTCCAAGATCGTACAAGCAGCTTCCTTTCTGACGCCCCGGGCGTCAGAAACTTTGATCGCTAAGTCACCGAATTCTGCGATCCTCTCGAGCAGCGCTCGTGAATCGCGGCGATGCTGCCAGGCAGGAGAATATCATGATGAGGTTATTCATTTACCTAGCGTTAGCGGCCCTGCTCACCACCGCCCATGCCGCACCGGCGGCGGAAAAGCTTCGCATCAGCTACTCCGGCCCCTCGATCAGCAACGCGCTTCTATGGGTGACGCAGGAGGGCAAGCTTTTCGAAAAGAACGGCCTTGATGTCGAAGTGCTTTACCTTGCCGGCCCCTTGGGGCAAAGCGCACTCATGGCCGGAGAGACCCAATTCGCGGTCTATACCGGACTGCTGATGACTCCCGCGCGACTGCAAGGCGCGGATGTCGTCATGGTCGCCAGCTTTCTTGATCATTTGCTGTCGCGGCTGGTCGTGCGTCCCGACATCAAATCTGCCGCGGACCTCAAGGGAAAGCGTCTTGGCGTAACTCGCTTCGGCACGGCGTCCGACTTCGGCATGCGTCTGATGGTTTCCAAACTGGGCTTGAATCCCGACACCGACGTTTCGATCCTGCAGATAGGCGACAACCCGACGCGCCTCATCGCGCTCCAGGCCAAAAGCATCGATGGCGCGATCTTCGACCCGCCGGAATACAATAAAGCCTTGGAAGCGGGCGGCCGCGTCTTGTTCAATCTTGAAGAGACCGTGATCCCCTACCAGCACGCCGGACTGGTCACGACAAGAAAGTTGATCGCCGGCCGCACGGACTTGGCCCGCCGCGTCGTTAAATCCATTGTCGAGGGCGCAGCGCTGGTCGGTAAGGAACCCGCCGTAACGAAACGCGCCTTGGCGGCGCGCCTGCGTCTCAAGGATGAACGGGAATTGGAAGAGACTTATCAACTGCTGCGCGGTTTCACTCGACCCAAGCCGTACCCCAGTCTGGCCGGCTTCCGGGCGATCCTGAACGATCTCACCAAAAGAATGCCGGCGGCAAAAAATGCCGACGCCAAAGAGTTCATCGACACGCGATTCATAGAGGAGCTCGATAAGAGTGGAACCATCGATGGCATGTAAGAGCGGCCGTATTCTGATAGTTGCAGTTGCGGTCGTAGCCGCCCTGGGGGCGCGCAGCGTATCTGTCAATGCGGCCGATAAAATCAAGATCGGCTATTCCGGTGCGACCGTCAGCAACGCCATGCTCTGGGTCACCGAAGAGGGAAAGCTATTCCAGAAAAATGGCATCGACCCACAGATTCTTTACCTGCAAACGACTCTCGGACAGACGGCGATGATCGCCGGCGAAATCGACATGTGCGTCTATTCCGGCAGCCTCCTTTCGTCAGCTCGTCTGCAAGGCGTGGACGTCGTCATGGTGACAAGCTTCCTCAATAGACCTCTGTACCGGCTGGTCGTCCGCCCCGAAATTGCCACCGTCGCCGATCTCAAGGGAAAGCGACTCGGGATCACGCGTTTCGGCACCGTCACGGATTCGATGACCCGGCTGTTGATCGCCAGACTCGGTCTGGACCCGGATACGGACGTCTCCTACGTGCAGGTGGGCGATGTGCCAATCCTTCTCGCCTCGTTGTCGACGGGCAGAATTATCGACGGCGCGATCGTTCAACCGCCGTACTATCTGAAGGCTGTCGCAACCGGCATGCGCGTCTTGGTAAATATGCAGGAGATGGATATCCCGATCCAACAAACCGGCCTCAATACGACACAGAGGTTCATCGCCAAAAACCCGGATGTTTCACGCCGCGTGGTGAAATCGGTGATCGAAGGAATTCATCTCATGCGCACTAATCCGCCGCTAGCCAAACGAGCGTTATCGAGGCGGATGCAAATCAAGGATGAAAAAGAGCTGGAGGACACCTACCAGCTATTAAAGAGCTTCGTCCAGATCAAGCCGTATCCTACCCTGGAGGGATTCAAAACAATATTCGACGATCTGGCGAGAAGGATCCCGGCGGCGAAGAACGCAAACCCAAAGGACTACGTCGATACCCGCTTTATCGAGGAGTTCGATAAGTCCGGCTATATCGACCGCTTGTATCAGTGAATCATGGCGCAATATGACATCGTCATCGTCGGCGGCGGCATGGCGGGGCTCAGCGCGGCCTTATACGGCGGCTGGCTCGGTCGCAAGGTACTGCTCGCCGAGCGCCAAATGTTTGGCGGGCAGATCGTCAATGCGGACAGAATCGAGAATTATCCCGGCTTCCCTGACGGCATACTCGGCGCGGATCTGGTTGCGCAAGTGCGTACGCAGGCGATGAAGTTCGGCGCCGAGATGCAATATCTCGAGATCACATCGATGGAGAAACACGCCCAGGGATTTCGGCTGCATTCAGCAGAAGATAGCTGTGAGGCAGTATCGGTAATTGTCGCCACCGGTGGCACGCATCGTCGACTTGAGGTGAAGGGTGAGCTCGAGCTTGAAGGCCGCGGCGTTTCCGGTTGTGCGACTTGCGATGGCGCGTTTTTCGCGGACAAGCCGGTCGCCGTCATCGGCGGCGGCGACACGGCCGTGGACGAAGCTCTCTATCTGGCGGGCATCACGTCAAAGGTCACCATTGTTCATGAAGGCAGACTACCCGTTGCCAGCGCGGCCCTCGTTCAGCGCGCAAAAGAGAATGAAAAAATCGCTTGGTTCGCCGAGGCTTCGGTTACGGAAATCCTCGGTAACGATGCTGTTGAGGGCCTGCGGTTGAGCGACGGCTCCAATTTATCTGCAGCGGGAGTATTTATCGCCATCGGCTTTGAGCCGGAGACATCTTTGCTCAACGGCCTTGTCGATCTCGATCCAAGCGGTCACGTCCCTGTCGATCTGCAAATGCGGACGGCGATTTCCGGTCTCTTCGCGGTCGGTTCGGCGCGACAAGGAAGTTCAGGGCAGCTTGCGTCGATAGCGGGTGACGGGGCGACGGCCGCGGTTTCCTGCCATTCGTATATTTTAGCGAAGTAACTGCTGCAGCATTTGGCGAACGTTGATAACCGCGCTTGCCATGCTGGTGGAAAACCGCTTTTGATTGCGATAAGTGCATTCTTAAGCTTAAGGATTTTTAAAAACGCATGATCTCGGGAGCATTGGAGGGAACAGTTGCCATCGACGCCAGCGGTCACGTCGCCGGCCCGTATGCCGGCAGCCTGCTTGGCGATCTCGGCTGCGAAGTTATCAAAGTGGAGTTGCCGTATGGCGGCGACACTCACCGGGGGCGCAATCCGAAGTATGAAGGCTACGGTCCGAGCTTTCGCGCTCTCAACCGGAACAAGAAGAGCATCACGCTGGATTTGCGGCAGATAAAGGGCCGTGAAATTCTGCTCAAGCTGATGGCCCAGGCGGATATTTTTCTTGAAAACTTCCGGCCGCCGACACGAACCAAACTGGGCATGGACTATCAGGAACTGGCAAAACTCAATCCCCGGCTGATTCACTGTTCGATCACCGGCTACGGCCAGAGCGGTCCGTATCGGGATAAGCCCGGCTTCGACACCATCGGCCAGGCGCTTAGCGGCATGATGAGCCTGGTCACCGATCTCGACGATCCCAAGGTCGCCGGCGTCTCGTTTGTCGATCATTCAGCGGGAATTTTCGCTGCGCACGGGATCATGGCGGCGCTGCTGGCGCGCGCCAAGACCGGTCGCGGGCAGTTCATCGACGTGTCGCTGCTGCAGGTGGCCATTGCCTTCATCGAATCTCATGTTGCCGATTATTTGAACGGCGGCGAAGCAGTTTCCCGGGAGAACTTTCCCAAGGGTCGCATTTACAGCCTTTTGGACACTGAGATGAAACCGTTCATGGTTCATCTGTCCGGCCACAACGAAGCCTGGGAAGGCCTCCTGAAAGCGGCGGAACTTGATAGTTTGATCGGCGATCCGCGCTACGCCACCAGAAAACACCGCACCGATCGACACGCTGACATCGTCGAGTTCCTGCGCGCGCAGTTTCGCAAGAAGCCGCGCGACTACTGGCTGCCACGATTGGACGCGAATGATATCCCCAATGCTCCGATCAACACGATCACCGAAGTCTTCGATAATCCGCAGATCAAGCACCTTGGCATTCCCAGACAGATTAGCCATCCGGTAATGGGCACGACCAACCTGGTCGGCAGTCCGATCAATCTATCGGACACACCGGCGCGGTTCTTTCGTCCCGCGCCGCTGCTGGGAGAGCACACCGAAGAAGTATTAGCACAGTTGGGATACGACAATGCAGCGGTCAAGGCGCTGCGCGATGAAAAAGTAATTTGAAGTATTCTTAAATTCGCACAGACCGTGCGAAAAGACCCAGGCGCGAGACGAACAAAGCGCGACGCGGTAAGTTTTTTCATCGGTCTGAAAGGAGAAGCAAATGGATTTTGATGTTTCCGCCGATCCGCCGCACGTGGTGGAATTCAGAAAAGAGGTTTCCGCCTGGATGGCGGAGCAGTTCAAAGGTCATGAGCATCTGCGCTGGTCGGCCTCCTGGTCGACGCGCGA
>CAYZXN010000125.1:0-15166 GCA_964482425.1 uncultured Syntrophobacteraceae bacterium
GTCGTCGGCAGTTTTCTTAACGTCTGTATTTCACGAATCCCCAATGGGGACTCGATCATTCGGCCTTCGTCTCACTGCCCCAAATGCAAAACAGCGATTGCATTCTACTGCAATATTCCATTACTGAGCTACCTGTTTTTGCGCGGCCGCTGCCGTGCGTGTGGGGAGCGGATTTCCTTTCGCTACTTTGCAGTGGAGCTTCTGATGGCGTCCTTGGCGGTGGCTCTTTTCTACCAGTTTGGTTTTGGTTTGGCCTTCATACTGGGATTTGTTTTTATCGCGGCTTTAATTGTCATCTCGTTCATTGATCTGGATGTAAGGATCGTTCCCGATGTAATCAGCCTGCCTGGAATCGTGGTAGGTTTGTTGCTTTCCATAATCGGTCACTACTTGCTTCGCGACCCGCTGGGGATTGTGCCGACGCCGCTCGGAGCGTTGCTCGGTGTCTTGCTGGGTGGGGGATTCCTTTTAGCAGTAGCTTGGGCATACGAACGATTCACCGGGGTTGAAGGGATGGGTGGTGGTGATATCAAGCTACTCGCGATGATAGGGGCGTTTCTCGGCTGGCCGGCGATTCCGCTGACGATTTTTTTGTCGTCACTGGGCGGCTCGGTGATTGGCGTGGGCTTCATGTTGGCCAAAGGGGTTGACCGCAGATTCGCTTTGCCCTTTGCTCCCTTTCTCTGTTTGGGCGCCGTTGTTTACCTGTTTTTCGGTCGCGATATCATCGACTTTTACTTTTCCCCCTACTGATAAATAGCGTTCACACTCCGGCCGGTACGTCCGAACACCGGTTTTAGCCTCCACTCCACTCCCTCAGGTGGGGCTTGACACTTCCACGCGCTCAGAAGTATTGTCCGCCATCCGGAGGGCACCATGGACTTCAACAGCAGGTTCGGATTCTCCGTAATAGAGCTCATTGCGGTTCTGGGTTTGATGGGGCTTTTGCTGGCAATCGCATTCCCCGCCTGGAATAAGCTGCTTTCATCCTATCAACTGGACAGCTCGGCTCGCCGCGTACAGACCGAGTTGCAGAACATCAAAATGCGCGCCGCGGCCGAAAATCTCGGCTTTCAATTCGCATACAGCGCCGGCTCGCCGAATTACACTCTCCAAAGAAACGGGGTCTTCTTGGTCACCAAACCGCTGACCGATGGAGTAACCATCAGCCAGAGCGGTACGGTTTCTTTCTCTCCTAGGGGCACTGCGGGCGGCAATCGCGTTCGCCTGCGCAACAGCCAGGGCGGCTGTAAACACGTGGTCGTTAGCGCGACCGGTAGAATCCGGATTTGCAGGCCGAGCGCTTGCACAGGGGATTGCTGACGATGGTATCAGGCTCTTTTTCAAAAATGCACGCCGCCGCCGGGTACACGTTCAACGAAGTGCTGATCGCGATGAACCTGATCGCCATCGCCGTGCTCGGCTATTCCGCCGGAACTGTTAACGTCATTCGCGGAAATTCCGCCACCCGCGATTACACAGTCGCCGTAAACCTTGCTCAAGATAAATTGGAACAGCTAAAAGCGCAGAAGACGTTTCTTGATGTTAACAACTGTCCCGGTTCGGGCGATCGCGATATCTCCGCCGCTGGCGAAGCCGGCGGCGCATACAACCGTTGCTGGGCAATATCTGACTCATCCTTGGGAACAAAGTTAAAGCAAATTAATGTAACCGTTTCATGGCCCGGTCACGAGAGCGGGGAAGTCACTTTGACCACACTGGTTTATTCTGGCGGCTCATGATCATGCGACGAATCCGAAACGAGTATGGTGTTACTTTTATCGAGCAATTAAGCGCTCTTTTGCTCGGCCTCGTGATTATTGCGTCCTTGTACCGTTTTTATCGCTCGGAGCTATTCCATTTGCTCGCCCAAGAAGCTAAGACAACCACGCTGGAGGATGCCCGAGGCGCTATGGATATGATAAGCCGGGACCTAAGACTCGCCGGATCCTGGGGCATGGGAAGCGCGCCTCCTGAGAGTGGTCTTGGCGACGATCCCAATGAGGATGAGGACTCGGTGTGCAACCGCGTTTACGCTGCGACCGAGCGATTGATTCATATTCAGATGGACCTTAATGGCGACGGCGACTGCGCGGACGCTGAGCCACGAGAAAATATCCGCTACGAGCTAACCGGACCGACTTCCACTTGTCCGGGGTCGAACATCATCAGGCGCAATGGGGATTGCCTGGTGGCTCACGTCACGGCTCCAGACTCCGGCAAGCTGTTTAGGTATTACAATGACGAGGGCGTGGAGCTGGGTAACGTGCCGCAATTGGCGGCAATCAAGCGAATTCGCATTTCGTTTTCAATCGGCACCAAACATCCCAATCCGAATATAGGCGGAAATTTAATATCCACACTCGCAACCAGCATCGAGCTGCGAAACTAACGGGAGGGTCGATGGACAAGGGCGCCGTGCCGATCGCCAACCAGCGCGGAGTAGTTCTCTTCACTTCCTTGCTGTTGCTGTCTCTGATTATGGCGGTGGGCGTCCAGGCTATCGTATCGACGCGGAGCAATTTCCAAATCTCGTCAAATTTAAAAGGGGAGAACATTGCGTTCTATCTATCGGAGGCAGGCATCGAATGGAGCAAGAATGAGCTCTATGAGACGACGGTTCATCCCCCGGCACCGTTAACGGCGGCGCGGGCGGTTTCCAACGGTACGTTCTCCATCTCGACCATCTCGACAGTTGCGGTATCGCCACTCATCTCCAAGAGCGTCATTCGTTCAAACGGCCGGCTGGGTTTCTCCTCACAGATGATCCAAGCCGAGCTGGTAAAACGTTATCAGCTCGCCGATTCGGCCCTCGCATTTCGCGGACACGCGAGCGGCGCGAGCTTGGCGGGCGCTTCTTTTACGATCTCGGGAATGGATCATGACGCATCGACCGGTCAGCCTATCGCCGGTGCCCAGTCATACCCGGGAATCACTGTTTCTCACGCGCAATTTAAGGATTTGCTGGAAAGCGAGCTCAGCCCCGCACAACTGGCAAATATTTCAGGCACCGATGCTAACGGTGATGTCATTTCGCTGTCCGAAAACTTGCCGTCCGACGGGATTGCCCGATTGGTTGATAGTTTATGCGCAGCTACCGGTGCTCAAGTAACCCAGCTTACCGGAGAAAGCTCCACATTGGTGACCGATCAGAGCTGGGGCAGCCGTTCGGTACCCGAGCTTCATTGTTTCAATGGGAGTTCAGCGTCCGGCGATTCAGTGACGTTAGCCAACTCATCCGGCGCGGGCATATTGGTGGTGCGCAACGCCAACCTGGTTTTGGACGGTACTTTTCATTGGGAAGGAATGATCGTGGTAACCGGCGACCATGTTAGCTTAAAGACCTTGGGAGCCGAAAACAAAGAAATTATTGGAGCGCTAACGATTAATGAGACCGGTGCCTATTCAGAAGCTAATCCACCGGCGCTTGACTTTCAGGGGGGCGCGTTGAACATCCATTTCAGCCGTTCCGCAATTGAAAATGCCGCCGGCGTCGTTTCCGATAGCACTTTGACCGACGTTTACCCTTATCTGCCATCCGAAATCGTTCAGAGTTACTGGCGACTGGTTACATCCTAGCGCAGGCTGGTTGAAAATCAGAGGCTTCGTTGCCGCCACTCTCCCGGGTGGCAATGTACCGACATCGGGTCTGGAGCTTGTCCTCAGGCAGTTCATGACCGAGTTTTGGCGGCGTGCCTCTGCAGATTTTGCACTGTAAACAAGGTTTTAGAAGAGATCTCGTCCGGTGTCTGTGCGCACTCGCCCTCATGCCGCGTACGAATTGATGTGTCACACGCGACAACGTCAATCATCGCGAGCTCAGCAGAAAAACAGCGAATTTTACATTGATAGGAGAAGATGGTAAATTAGCCGATCTTAATGGCTTTGAGCGTCTCAGACCCTAGGGGGGTTGAAGGAATGGATACACAGCGGACCATAATGGTGGTTGACGATAACCCGGATATCATCACCATCGTCAAAACCATTCTGGAGGGAAAAGGCTACCGAGTCATGAGCGCTTCAAGCGGTCAAGAGCTACTAAACATGTTAAACGGCCAAAAGCCGGATTTGATTATTCTCGACATCATGATGCCGGAAATGGATGGACTCGAGGTGCTGAGCAGGCTGAAGGGCGTGACAGAAACCGCCTCTATTCCAGTGATTTTATTGACAGCCAAGGTCCAATATGAGGATGTTTTGGGCGGCTACAAATTAGGCGCGGATTACTATATAACCAAACCTTTCACCAGCACGCAGCTTGTCAACGGCATTAATCTACTCCTGGGTGAAGGCAAGAGCTAAGCCGTTCATCTCAGGCGATTCCCGCGACACGCACGGCAACCGGCCTGCTTTCCCCAGCAGTTCCTGAAGCTCGTTCATGGTTGGTTTCATCACTTTCGAAGGCGGTGACGGCACCGGCAAGTCCACTCAGATTAGACTTCTGGAGGCCTATCTCACCGAGCATGGCAAGAACTGTGTAACTACACGAGAACCAGGTGGAACGTGGCTGGGAGAACTCCTGCGCCCAGTGCTTTTGCAACCCGGCAATCGAAACATAAGTTCCCCGACCGAGCTTTTTCTGTATTTGGCAGACCGCGCGCAACATGTTCACGAGGTGATCTCGCCGGCAATCGCCCGGGGGCAGATTGTCTTGTGTGACCGGTATACCGACTCGACTTTGGCCTACCAGGGTTATGGACGTGGAATCGATTTACAATTATTGGTTAGGTTAAATGAGATCGCCACTGGCGCTCTGAAGCCGGACATCACATTCTTGCTTGACTGTCCGGTGGAGATCGGCTTGTTGCGCATCGCGGGGCGTCAGGCGAGCGTGCCGGAACATCGAGGCAAAGATCGGTTTGAGAATGAAAAAGTACAATTTCACCAAAAGGTGCGCCAGGGGTTTCTCGATTTGGCGTGCGCCGAGCCGGAGAGATTTTGCGTCATTGGGACTTCCGGTTCAGCGCAAGAAGCATTTGCGGCAGTAAAGAATGTCGTTGATCATCGATTCGGTATCAAGTAATCCGCGTTAGAGAACGTCATGGGTTTTAGCGAGATCGTCGGACATAAAAGACAACTGGACACGCTGCGTCAAGGGTTGCTGAACGGCCGGTTGCATCATGCCTATATATTCGTCGGGCCGGATGGGGTGGGCAAAAGGACGCTCGCGTTGGCATTGGCGCGGGCCATTTATTGTGCTGCCGGAGATGGCGATTTTTGTGGCAACTGCGGGCCCTGTGTGGCCGTTCAAAACGGCAATCATGCGGACGTCCGCATTCTGCAACCTCTGGCCGGAAAAAAAGAAATTACTATTCAGCAGGTACGTGAGCTGGAAAAGGAGCTGGCCCTCCGCTCGTTTTCCGGTATTAAAAAGGTCGCCATCGTTGATCCCGCAACGTTGATGAACTGGCCGGCGCAGAACGCGTTGCTGAAAACGCTGGAGGAGCCGCCCCAGGACTGTTTATTGATATTAATAGCCGCGAGCGCCGGCGGGCTTTTGCCGACGGTGCGTTCGCGCGCTTTCAGCCTTTCTTTTTCCGTGTTGCCGAAGCGAATCGTTAGCGAATATCTGATCTCAAAAGGCAGGACCCAAGAGCACGCCGAGTTTCTGGCGGCTCTGTCGATGGGAAGTTTAGGCGCGGCGAGTAAAATAGAGCATGAAAAACTGATCGAGAAAAGGCGCGGATGGATGGAGATTCTGTCGTCGTTGAGCGTTAAAGACTATCGGGGGGCGTTGGCCGCCGCTGAAGGCCTGGCCGGAGATCGCGACGAGACGCTCAGGTTCCTCGAATGGGCGGCGATCTGGTATCGCGACCTGCTGACCTTCCGAGTTGCTCATGATCGGGAAGAGATTATCAATCTTGATCTGCTGGAGCAGATCAAAGAGCAATCCGTCCAGTCTGATGAAAATCATCTATTTTCGCTAATAGCCAAGACCGCCGAAGCATCCCGGCTCATCCAGAGAAACGCCAACCGCCGGATGGTCATCGAAGATCTGCTCCTTGATGTCGTCGAGAAGCGCTGATGAAGGCGATTTACATTACGACCCCGCTCTACTATGTCAATGCAGAGCCGCATTTGGGTCATACCTATACGACTGTCGTGGCGGACACTCTAAAACGCTACTACAAATCGATCGGGTATGAGGCTTTTCTACTCACCGGGACCGATGAGCACGGCGATAAGATCGCCCAGGCTGCGCAGGCTAACGGCACCGACGCCAAAGCCTATGCGGATCAAGTCAGCGGGCTCTTTCGTTCCACGTGGGATGCTTGTGGTATCGCTTACGATTATTTTATTAGAACGACAGACTCGTATCATAAGAAATTCGTCCAGGAAATACTGCAGAAGATCTATGCCGCCGGCGATATCTACTTCGGCGAGTATGGCGGTTTTTATTGCTACGGATGCGAACGTTTTTATACCGAAAAGGAGCTCGTTGAGGGCAAATGCCCCGACCACCAGAAGGCACCGGAGTACATCAGCGAAAAGAACTATTTTTTTAGGATGAGCAAGTATCGAGACCGACTTATTGAAGCCATCGAATCCCGCGCGAATCTGATTCGCCCGGAAAGGTACCGCACGGAAGTGCTTGCGTTTCTTCGCGAACCGCTCGAAGACTTGTGTATTTCGCGTCCTCTCAATCGGTTACAGTGGGGCATTCCGTTGCCGTTTGACGCCAATTATGTGACCTATGTCTGGTTCGACGCGCTGCTCAACTATGTCAGCGCGTTGGAGCACCGGGGCGGAAATGCCGTACAAGACCTCTGGCCTACAGCGAATCACCTTATCGCCAAGGACATTCTCAAGCCGCACGCCATCTATTGGCCGACGATGCTGATGGCTGCCGGCCTGCCGCTCTACGAGCATCTAAACGTGCACGGCTATTGGATCATGGACTCCGGCAAAATGTCCAAGAGTCTGGGCAATGTCGTGCGGCCTCTAGAAATGAAAGATCGCTTCGGCATGGATGCCTTTCGTTACTTCTTGCTGCGGGAGATGGCGTTCGGACAGGACGCAAAATTCTCCGAAGAAGCATTGGTCACTAGGATCAATGCCGATCTGGCCAACAATTTGGGCAATTTCGTTAGCCGTGTGCTGGCGATGCAGCAAAAATACTTCGATGGTGTGGTGCAGCCTCTGGGTCCGGAATGGCCGCAAGAGGATCAGGAGCTTAAAAATAAGTTCGACCAGGCCCAGCGTGAGCTGAGGGCTCACATGTCGGATCTCCAGTTCCACCGCGCGCTCGAAGCGATCTGGTCGGCGATCGATCACGCCAACCGATATATCGTTCAGACTGCGCCGTTCACGCTCTTCAAGGATGAAAGCAAACGACCCCGTGTCGGTGAGGTGCTGCACCATCTTTTGGAAGCGCTCCGAACGCTTTCTCGGCTTCTCGGTCCATTCATGCCCGACACAGCCAAAGAACTTCGTGCGCTCCTTGGAACTAGGGAGGCGGAGCCGGCTTATAGAGCGCCGTGGGGACAGGGATTTGCCGCAGGCCATAGAGTCAATGGTCCCAAGGTTTTATTTCCGCGCATTGAAGTGCCGCCTGCCGAGTAGTCAATGTCATGAGCGCGCCCGCAACTTTCGGTCTGATCGACAGCCATGCCCACATTCAGGGCCGGGAATACGCCGGTGAGACCGAAGCGGTGATTGCCCGCGCCCATGAGGCGGGCGTGGACAAAATTATAGCTGTCGGCGGCGCCGGCGATATGTCGAGCAACACCGATGCGGTGGCGCTGGCCGATCGCTTCGAAAACGTTTACGCCACCGTCGGCATGCATCCGCACGATGCAAAAGACGTCGGCCCCGCGGCGATAGAGCAACTGCGGGATCTCACCGCCCATGCAAAAGTCATCGCGGTCGGTGAAGCCGGTCTCGATTACTACTACAGTCACTCACCCCATGAAGTTCAACGTCGAGTGTTTACGGGTTTCATTCAGCTGGCGCGCGAGACCGGTCTGCCTCTGGTCGTCCATGAACGCGATGCGGCTGCGGATGCCACTGATCTCCTGCGCTCGCAAGGTCAGGGCGATGTCTGCGGCGTGATTCACTGCTTTACCGGCAACTATGAGGCGGCCCGCGCGTACCTGGATTTGGGGTTCTATATTTCGTTCACCGGCATCATCACATTCAAGAACGCCGAATCTCTGCGCGACGTGGTTCGGCAGGTGCCTTTGGAGAGAATGTTCGTCGAGACTGATTCGCCCTACCTTACTCCTGTGCCGCATCGCGGCAGGCGCAACGAGCCGGCTTTTGTTCGCCTGGTGGCGGAAACCGTGGCCAAAATAAAGGACGTTTCGCTGGAAGAAGTCGCACAAATCACGACGCGAAACGTCCGGGACCTTTTCAAAATATAGGGCACGGGATTCTTATGTCTTGGATTCCGTGGAGATAACACTGAAGCCAAGGTGGAACGGTTCGGCCTCAGCTTCGGCTTCGGTAAGTGTCGTCAACCGAATTACGTTTTGGATGCAAGGGTTCGCCCCGTTTTGCCTGTAGTCGATGAAGCCTAGTCGCTAGGGCGCTGCTCTTCTTTGATATTGCAGGCATGGGTCAGGGGAAAGCGATTACGCATAAAATGCCAGCCTCTGTCTTAAAAATCCTCCTCGCCGGAGAACGGCGGCCCGCTGACATGGTTTGGTTTACGTCGGTGCCCTTGGCTGGAACGTGCGATCTGACCCGACAGCACGATGAGCGGCACTAGGGCGATGCCGACCATCAAGAGTGACGGAACCGCTGCTTCGGCGATGCGCTCGTCTTTCGCCAGGTTGTAAGCCTCCACTGCAAGCGTGTCGAAATTAAACGGCCGCATCGCGAAGGTTGCGGGAAGCTCCTTCATCACGTCGACGAACACGAGAAGGGCCGCAGTCGCCAGGCTGCGCCACATGATCGGTACGTGCACTCGCGCCAACGTGCGCGCCGGCGAAAGCCCCAGGCCTCGCGCGGCATCGTCCATGGACGGGGTTACGCGTGTCAGGCCGGCCTCCACGGTTTTGAAAGCAACCGCGAGAAAGCGCACGAGGTAGGCATAGATGAGCGCAATGATCGAGCCTGTGAGGAGCAGGCCGACGTTGATGCCAAACTGCTGGCGCAGCCAATCGGCAATCAGGTTGTCGAGCCTACCCAGCGGCAGGAGAATTCCAACCGCAATGACCGCTCCGGGCAATGCATATCCAAGCACAGCCAGTTGATTGGTTCCGTGTACCAAGGGGCTCTTGACGATACGCCCCGCATAGGCGAGTAACACCGCTATTGCCACCGCTGCGACGGCTGCGGTGCCGGACAAGGTGGAGGTATTGGCGACAAGCCAATATATTCGCGATCCGAAACGCGCTTCCGGTTCAGTCCATGCCAGATTGAGCAGCACTCCGGCCGGCACCAAGAAGCCGAATGTGATCGGAGCGGCGCAGGCTGCAAAAGCGGCCAAAGCACGCCAGCCGCGCAGCGAGTGAGGCGGAATGGGCGTGTGCTTGGCGCCGTAGCGTGCGCTACCGCGGTGCCTGCGCTCAAGCGCAAGCATCAAGAGCACGAAAACAAGTAAGCATGTCGCCAGCTGCCCGGCGGCCACCGAATCCCCCAATGACAACCAAGCGCGGTAGATGCCGGTCGTAAACGTGTTGACGGCAAAGTATGAGACAGTGCCAAAATCGGCGAGCGACTCCATCAGTGCCAGCGCGACGCCCGCGACGATTCCGGTCCGGGCAAGGGGTAGGGCCACGCGCCAAAATCTGCCCCAGGGGCCGTAACCCGCCAGTCGAGCGGCCTCCATGGTAGTGCGCGATTGTTCAAGGAAGGCATTGCGCGCAAGCAGGTAAACATAAGGGTAAAGCGCGAACGAAAGCATTGCCGCTGCCCCGGGCAGCGAGCGGATCTCCGGAAACCAATACTCGCGCACTTGCCAACCGGTGATTTCGCGCAACATGCTCTGAACCGGACCGGCCGCCTGCAGCCAATCAGTGTACGCATAAGCCATAACGTAGGCTGGCATGGCGAGCGGCAGGACCAGAGCCCATTCAAGAATACGCTGAGCCGGGAAGCGGTAGGCGGTGACCAACCATGCTGAGCTCACGCCGAAAAAGATCACGCCCGCGGCTACCAGGAGGACGAGCAGGAACGTATTCCAGACGTATTCCGGCAAAACCGTCGATGCGAGATGAGACCACGTTGTCGCGCTCGGAACGAAAACGTTGGCGACGACAGCCGCGATCGGCGCGAGCACGAGCACAGCGGCGGCCACGGACATCCAACCGAGCCAGCCGATTCGGGCGATAGAGAAACCAGCCCGCGATCGCGTTACAAGGGCCGAAACGCCAGTCATGTTTCTTTGTTAGATCGGCACCATGGAGGCCGGATAAATTTACTTCCACCCCACTTGGTCAGCGAGACGTTGAGCCGCCGCCTGGGTTTTGCCGAGACTTGCCAGAGGTAACGAATCAATCTTGAATTTGCCAAGCGACTCAAGGGCCGGATTTGCCAGCTTGACTCCGTTGACTGTGGGCCACTCGTTGTTTCCCTTCGCGAATAAGGTCTGCGCTTCATCGCTTGCCAGGTATTCGAGGAATTTGGCGGCGGCATCGCGGTGCGGCGCATGCTGAAGCATCCCGCCTCCCGAAATATTTATGTGGGTGCCGCGGTCTCCCTGATTGGGCCAAATGAGTCCTACTTTTTTGACCAAAGCTTGATCCTCGGGTTTTTGCGAGCGCATGATGCGGACATAATAGTAGTGGTTCGAGATTGCAATGGCGCACTCTCCTACTGCAACCGCGCGCAGCTGATCGGTGTCACCGCCTCGGGGAGGACGGGCGAGGTTGGCAGTGACGCCACGCGCCCATTCGGTCGCCTTTTCTTCGCCCAGATGGTTTATCATGCTTGAAATAAGCGACAAGTTGTAAGGGTGGCTGCTTGGACGGACGCAAATCTCTTCTTTCCACTTTGGATTTGCCAGGTCCTCATACCGCGCCAAATCGGCTGGTTTTAGCTTGCTCCGATCATAAGCAATAACGCGGGCACGCGCAGAAAAGCCGAACCATTTGTTTTGCGGATCCCGATAGGCGGCTGGAACGCGCTTGTCGAGCAAAGCCGATTTTACGGGTGCAAAGATGCCAGCCTGGTCGGCGCGCCAGAGTCGGGCAGCGTCTACTGTCAAGAATACGTCGGCCGGGCTATTGGCTCCCTCGGCCTTTATGCGCTCGAAAAGAGCGTCTTCGCCGCCCTCGATGCGATTGATCTTAATGCCGGTGTTCTTGGTGAAACCGGTATAGAACGCCTCATCGGTGGAATAATGACGCGCCGTATAAAGGTTTAGTACCTTTTGCTGGGCGGTCGCTTCAGTAATCGAGAACACTCCCAGCATCACTCCAGCAAAAATAAGTGCCCGCGAGGCTCTAATCCAAGAAGACAAAATCTTCATTCCGAACTCCTTTCTCTAATCTATCCGAATACAATCGTGGCTGAGTATGTTCGTGTGGCCAAACTTTAATTATTCGGATATGCGAATTATATAACTTTGTCAATACCTATCTAAAATCAAAGTCGAGGCTAAGAATCTGCCACTTGTCACTCGTAGCACGTGAGGCGAAAGTCGGAGTCATGGATCGAGCCGCAAGGCAGAAGGAGATTTTGACTCTTCATGCACGGGCGCTTTAGTCTATCGGGAGGCTGCTAGAATCTTAGAGCAACTGAGCACTTTCGAAGAGCGGTTCGAAGGTGCTCAGGTCGGATTATTGTCACTGGGGGACACCGGGAATGCCACGACATTCGGCAAGTGCACTTCAACCGGTACTTGGTGGCCTATCGGCCAGTTAACGCGCTTCCGCTGTTCGAAGTGGAGGGTTGCGCCGGAAGGGAGGCGTAGACGGTAAAGTATCTCGCCTCCGAGAAATTCACGCTCCTCTACGATCGCCGGCGTTCCACCCGGCTGTGAAATTACGGCTTCGTGACGGACCATGATCTGGACCGGACCGGGCGGCAGATGCGGGGGACTGGGAAAGACACCGACTTCGGTATGGATCTGGTGATCGGCTATGACTCCCGGGACAAAATCCGCGTGTCCGATAAAACCCGCCACGAAGGTGGTCGTCGGACTATAGTAAACATCTTCAGGGCTTCCTATCTGCTGCATCTCACCGTCACGAATCACCGCCACCTGATCTGCAATACCCAGGGCCTCTTCCTGGTCATGAGTAACCAGGATGGCCGCGGTCCGCAGGTGCCGCAGAATGCGCGCAACTTCCCGCCGCATTTGCGGGCGAAGTTCAGGGTCGAGGCCGTTAAACGGCTCGTCAAGCAGCACAACCGGGGGACGCGGCGCGAGAGCGCGAGCCAGAGCAACCCGCTGTTGCTGGCCGCCTGACAACTCGTGCGGGTAACGCTCCGCATAGGGCACCATTTCGGTTAACTGAAGGAACTCTTCCACGCGACGTTGACGTTCGTTCCTGTCAATGTGGCGTAAGCCGAATTTCACGTTCTGCGCCACAGTCAAATGAGGGAAAAGGGCATAGTCCTGAAAGACCATCCCGACGCCGCGAGCCTCCGCCGGGATCCAGACGGAGCCGGTTATGTCGACGGCCGTGTGACCGCCGATTGCGATCCGTCCTTCGTCGGGTTTTTCAAATCCCGCGATCATACGCAGCAGTGTGGTTTTACCCGAGCCTGAGGGTCCCAGCAGCGCGAGGACTTCTCCCGCAGCGACCTGCAAGTCGCATTTCCTTACGGCGACAGTCTGGTTGTAGCGTTTGCTGACTTGCTGGACATGGATAACCATCGATTTTCTTTACGATACAGCTACATGCAATGGAAAACAATTCGCGCCAAAGTCTTCATCGTTGGGCCGCATACTATGCACAGGCCGGGCGGGCAGCAACCTGCGACACTTGGATGGTGCGGCAGCCGAGTTAGCGCCTTAGGTTAGAAGACTGTTGTCGGGTTCTCACTTGTTGCACTTCGCTAATTCCTGAAATACGATGCACTGAACTGTTCCATGCCGGACAGCTGCTCAAATAGGCGCCTCGGCTGAGTCCTGCAAGTTTCGATAGATCGAATTGCTGTAGTTTGTCAAGACAATGAGTACGGCCAAAATCACACACGCTCTGGAGGATTATCTCAAGGCTATTTACCAACTGGCTGATGAATCTCAACCGGTTATCGCCGCCAGGCTGGCGGATGAGACGGGGGTATCGCCGTCAACGATATTTGCAACGCTACGCCGCCTGGCGAGCGAGGGCTACGTGACGATCAACCACCGCAAGGAGATCCACCTCACAGAGGAGGGGCATAAAGTAGCGGAAGGGATCGTTCGCAGGCATTTTCTAACAGAGCGCTTTCTTACTGATCTGCTTGGTTTGGATTGGGTAAAGGCACACCAGGAAGCGCATCGGTTGGAACACGCGATCTCCCAGGAAGTCGAGGAACGGTTAGCCAAACTGCTGAGTCATCCAACCACCTGTCCCCATGGCAACCCCATTCCTGGAACGGGATCCGGCATTGCGCAAAAGACAGTACCCCTCAGTGAAGCAGTGGACGGCCAGCAAGTGCAACTGGACTACATCACAGAAGGCGGAGAGCGGGACGTGCGCCTGTTGGGGTTTCTCCAGGATCATGGGCTTCATCCGGGCGCGAAAATGCACGTGCTCGATGTTGCGCCCACGCTTGGCATTATGACGCTGAAGGTGGGAAACGACCAATTCTCGTTAGGAATAGAGGCGGCGAAAAAAATCCGTGTGCACGGATGCGGCTAGAGAGACCTAACGCTCGTTACCGTGCTGTGCCGCTAACTCTCCCGCCAAGAAATCGATCTGTTCGCTAATGGGGGTATCCCGGTCAAGCAGAATCACTTCTTGGCCGTTGATGCGACACCGTCCGCTGCGCGGTCTATAGCCTACCTCGCGTAGCAGCTTCTCCGTGCGTACCTCGATATTCATCTGCTTGGCCGTGTCGATCAATGCTTGCAAACGCGATTGTTGTCTGTGTCTGGATTGTGCCATGTTTCGGGATAGCCAAAACATTATCTATCAAAGTTGCTGTTTTGTAAAACGAATGCCGCGCCATCCGTCTTGCAAAAAAAGCGCATACTGTTATCGTAGCGCCGGTTTAGACGAAAACATCAGTGGCCGCAAGCCGCGTATGCTCGCTGCCGCTGGCTGCCACACTTCGGCGTTTCGCGGCCACACGGAGGAAGCATGATCAAAAATATCCTGATCCCCCTTGACGGTTCGGAACACTCCGGCGCGGCACTGGAGTATGCCATCTGGATAACTAAAAAGTTCGACGGAACGCTTTTTGGTCAACACGTGATCGATACCATTTCAATCGAAGGAACGTTTTTTCACGACATCTCAGGGTCCATGGGGTTTGAACCTTATCTCGACTTTTCCAGCAAAATGCGTGAAGCCCTGGAAGAGCGCGGCAAGGTAATTCTCGATGACTTCGCGGAGCGCTGCCGCAAGGGCGGAATCAAACATCAAACCGTCCTCGATATGGGTCTGATTGCGAACGAAATCTGCGAGCGCTCCAAGGTCGCCGATCTCGTTGTCATCGGTCATCGCGGTGTAAACGAGGAGTTTACCACCGGCCTGCTGGGGACGACGGCCGAGACCATTACGCGGAAATGCCCGCGCCCGGTTTTTGTGTCGACCAAAAAATTCAAAGTCATCGAGCGGCCGCTGCTAGCCTACGACGGCAGCCAGCGCGCTTGTGCCGCCATGGAGTCGGCGGCGGAATTTTGCACCGTATTGGATCTGCCGCTGACAGTCCTCACGGTCGCAAAGGAAGATCAGAAAGCCGACGGGATATTGCATCAGGCGAGGTCTTACCTGGATGCTTACGCCGTCCAGGTCGGCTACGAAAAGGCGCGTGGATATCCGGAACAGCAGATCATCGATTACCTGGTGAGTTTTAACCACGATCTTCTGTTTATCGGCGCCTACGGCCACCGCCGCATTATCGAGATGGTCCTTGGCAGTACCACGGAGTATGTCATGAGAAACACTCCCTGTCCGGTATTCCTAAACCGCTGAGGCAAAACGTTCCGAACTTTAAATTGGATAAGGCAATACCATGAAGTTCACTGTGGCTGCCGTCCAAATGCTCGCTTGCGACGACAAAGCGGCAAACTGCGCCGAGGCTGAGCGTTGGATTCGCCGCGCCGCCGCCGAGGGAGCCA
>CAYZXN010000126.1:0-4205 GCA_964482425.1 uncultured Syntrophobacteraceae bacterium
TTGTTCTGGGGAGTGCCGCTGGCCAGCGGTCAGGAATCCATCGTTAAGGTTCCTGCCGACACCACGAGTTATTGTCATATGAAGTTCCCTCCGATCCGCGAGGACACGCTCTTCTCGGCCAACCCGGTGCTCGACGAAAGCGCCGGCAACATCATCGATTTCTACGGCTCGTGCGAACACGATCCGCTGGGATTGGATGAAGTGCGCGCGCAAAGGGAAATGCTTTGGCGCGGCTTTTCCGATAGCGATGAATGAGGCGCGCGTCGACGACTTTTAGGGGAGGGCGCAAGTCCTCCCCTAATCTGACAGCGAGTGCCACGGTGAAATAGCTCAAGCAGAGTCATTTGCTGAGAAGCCTTCCTTCGGTATGTCCATCTTCGGTCTTTACCATCGAGGGTACGACCGGATAATCTGGACGGCACGTCGGGTTGCCGTCGAAGTTCGAGATTGCCTATGGAAAAATTCGGAAAACATGCGCTGACTTGACAAACTTGTCCAAGCTGGGGTATGCGAGGCTCATCGTACTGTCCCAGTCGTCCAGGCAGCATCTGGAGTGAGCGTCTTCGAGCCGGACTCAATAGAGTGTGTGGCAACGCCCCGAGGGCGCTCAGGAGACAACGATGGCCTCTCCCCGACCTATTCCCTTCGCCCATAACTCTTCGCATTTTGTTCACATCCAAAATAATCTTGCATGCGTCCTTCAGGGTGTGAAAAGTACTAGCGGGCTTCCGGCCAAAGTTCTATGGGTTTCATGCCGGCTTAACAGAAGCAAAACACAAGATATGCCGGTCTTTGTCGGATGGGTTGAGGATACTGAAGCGATCAATATGAGGCTTCAGAAGGGACAACCTTATTCTCCGGTAGAGATACGCTTTGGCGATACGCACCCCTCCAAGTTGTACTCGGATTGCTTGGCGGTTCCTGTCGGAACGGTCGTCAACCGAGCTTGGGGATCGGACCAGGCAGATCCGAGTAGTCAAAGAACTGGCGAAAATTCATATGGTGAAACTCACCGGCGATCGATTCCCATTCAAATCGATAACAAATATGTAGGTACGCTGAATGTTGCTTTTTTAGGGGATCCGGACGCCAGTAATGCAGAGATCCAAGCGACCCTGATCAACTGGGCGCAAAAGGCTACCTCACCGCTGGTAAAGTATATAAAAGATAATCTCGATTTCTCCGGACCCCCGCACCCGTAAGAGAAATGGCTGAGGTGGAACGCCGAGTAAAGTCCGGCCTCACGGAATTATCTCACCCAAAGGATCAACTTCTCGCCAGGAGCCGAGATCTCTCTGCGCTTCTTGCGGTTGCTGAAGTTGCCACGCAATCACTGGATATCGCAAAAACTCTGAACGGCACATTGGACAAGTCGTTGGAGATCCTTGGCTTTGATGTCGGATTCATTCGGATCGTGGATCAAGACAATGCAGGTATGGTGGTGCGGGCCGCGCATGGTCTGCGGTCTCCGGAATTCATGCAGGGAGTGACGCCCATCAGGGCCGATCGCCGCAATGTCTCGAGAATTGTCTTCGACACTAAAGAAGCGTATGTCTGCGCCGATATCCGAAAGGATCCGGTTTATAAGAACAGAACACTTGAGCGAGAGGGCGTTATTTCAACGGCCGCCGCTCCCGTATTATCCAAAGGCCGTGTCCTGGGGCTTATTGTTGTGGGAAGCCGCAGATATCACAGGTTTGCCAAACGCGAAATCAACCTTCTCAAAGCCTTTGGCGCGCAGCTCGGAGCGGCACTTGAAAATGCGCAGCTCTACGATGAAGTCATCAAGGGAAAAGCTTACATAGAAAATCTGGTAGAAAATGCCGCAGACGTCATTGTCTGCACGGATTTGGACGACCGAATATTAACATGGAACCGCGGCGCTGAGATCATCTTCGGCTACGGCAAGGATGAGGTGATCGGCCGCTCGCTGGCTATCCTGCTCCCGCCCGAGCGATACAACGAGCTCGAGGAAATGCGCACAAAGGTGCAGATCTCAGGGCCCTTGCGAGATATCGAGGTGCGCAGCAAAAGGAAGGACGGGCAGCTGATCCACCTGGCTTTATCGGTTTCCCCCATCAAGGACGCAGCAGACAAAGTCATAGGTTTCTTACGCGTAGCGAAAGACGTCAGCGAAAAGAAGCGTTTCGAGCGCAGGCTGAAGGACCTGGATCGGATGAAAACCGAGTTTGTCTCCAATGTGTCGCATGAGTTAAGAACGCCGCTGACGGCAATCAAGGGATCGGTGGATAACATGCTCGATGGGATCGCCGGCACGCTGAACGACAAACAGACACGCTACTTGAGCCGTATCAAAGCCAATGCCGACCGGCTGGCGCGCCTGATCACGGATCTTTTGGATTTGTCGAAGATTGAATCGGGTAAGATCGATCTTCGACCGGCAAGTTGGCCGCTTATTTCGGTTTTACGGGAAGTTGTCGAAGCATTGCGACCGATGGCGGCACAGAAACTCATTGAACTTCGGGTCCCTGTTTTGCGAGATGAAATCCAGGTATGGGCCGATCGCGACAAAGTCATTCAAATTTTAATGAATCTCATCGGCAACGCGCTGAAGTTTACGCCGGTGCATGGTGAGATAACCGTCAGTATCGAAGATATAGAAAACGAATGGATGAAGCTCTCGATCGCCGATACTGGACCCGGCATTCCAGCTGAAGAGGCGGACAAGATCTTCGACAAGTTTTATCAGCTGGAACAGTCGGGCAAGCAAAAGGCCAAAGGCACGGGGCTTGGCTTGGCCATCTCAAGGGCTTTGGTGGAGATGCATGGCGGCGACATCTGGCTTGAAAGAGATGTTGCTCGAGGGTGTGTCTTTTCTTTTACTCTGCCGGCGCATCAGCCGTTAGCGCTGCAGCAGCAATGAATGGGCGAGGTTCTTCATGTCACTGAGAGTTCTTGTGGCCGATGACGAGGAAGATATCCTTGAAATCATTCAAGATCGGCTTGAGGCCTGCGGGTTTAACGTGATCACGGCGGTGAACGGCACGGAAGCATTGCGGAAGATCAAAACGCAAAAATTCGACGGCGTTTTTCTGGACGTGAAGATGCCGGAAATGACCGGCATCGAAGTGCTGGAGGAAGTCCGCAAGAGCGACAAGCGGCTGCCGATTATCATTGTGACCTCATCGACCTCCCGTGAAGCTGCCATCGACTCCATAGCCAAAGGCGCTAACGAGTTCATTCTCAAACCTTTCGATTGGGAAGAGCTCAAGGGCAAGATCGAGAAAGTATTTCGCATCTCACTGTAGGATAATATGGATACACCGGCGGATACGGTCCTTGTCGTCGACGACGATCCCGACATCTGCGAAGTGCTGCGAGATCGCCTGGCATCGCTGGGCTACCGCGTGTTGACGGCCGGCAGCGGTAAACAGGGTCTGGAGATCCTTGACCACGAGAACGCCAGGTTGGTTTTGCTCGACATCGAAATGCCGGGTATGAACGGCTTGGAAGTGCTGCGAGAAGTTATGCGCAGGGAATACCAGGCGACAGTCGTGATGATCAGTGCGTACGGCACAATCGAACGAGCGGTGCAAGCAATGAAGGAGGGAGCTTACGACTTTATCCCCAAGCCTTTCGAGCCCGATCATATTGCGCTCATTGTCGCAAAGGCGCTCGAGCGGGAGTCGCTGAAGACCGAAGTTCAAATGCTTTCCGAACAACTCGACGAGCGCCATCGGATGGTGGCGGGTCAAAGCGAACAAATCCGCCGCGCCCTCGATTGGGCCAAAAAGGCAGCGCCGAGCAAATCAACGGTTTTGCTGCTCGGCGAAAGCGGTACCGGCAAAGAGATCTTTGCCCGCGCCGTTCACAGGTGGAGCGATCGCAGCGATAAGCCGTTCGTGGCGATTAACTGCGTCGGTTTATCGAAAGAGTTGCTGGAAAGCGAGCTGTTCGGTCACGAGCGCGGCGCGTTTACCGGGGCATTGCAGTTAAAAAAAGGAAAAATGGAGCTTGCCCATGGAGGCACAGTATTTCTTGACGAAGTCGGAGATATCTCGACAGAGCTCCAGACCAAGCTGTTGCGGTTTTTGCAGGAACGCGAATTTGAACGTGTCGGCGGGACCAAACCCATCAGCGTCGACGTTAGAATCATCGCCGCCACCAATCGAAATTTGGACGACGCCGTTCTGAAAGGCCGATTCCGCGAAGACCTTTTCTATCGGTTGAATGTGGTGGCAATC
>CAYZXN010000127.1:0-7397 GCA_964482425.1 uncultured Syntrophobacteraceae bacterium
CCAGAACGGCCGCTTCAACTTTCCTTGCCAACACCCGCTGAACCTGACCGACATGGAACGTGAAAGCCTGCCGCAAGCCGATCTGGTTTTAGCTCTGGACGTACCCGATCTAGAAAGCGCCGTCACCCGCCGTGTTCAGGACATGGGCAAGCGTGCCGTGGTCAACCTCCTGCCGGCCGGAGCCAAAGTGATCAATGTGGCTCTGGATGATCTTCTCGTGCGGGCGTGGTCGCACGAGTTCAACAAATTGCGCCAAGCCGATCTCTCCATGCTTGCGGATACGTCGGTCTTCCTGCCGGAGTTACTGCGCCGTTTGCGCGAAGACAAGGCAGCGCTTACCGGAATTGCGCCGGAGATCGAGAACCGGAGAGCGGAGTGGGCAAAGATCCATACAAAACGAGACGATGCGCGGGACGCCAAAACCAAGGCGAATTGGGACAACAAGCCGATTGCGCTCAGCCGGTTGTTTACCGAGATGAATACGGCCCTCAAGAACGAGGACTGGGTTTACACCAACAGCACGCGCTACGGCGCGGAAAACCAGTATTTCGATTTCGACAGACATAACCAGATGCTGGGCAAGTTCAAAGGCGGCGGCCTGGGTTATGGCCTGCCCGCTTCATTGGGCGCTGCGCTGGCTTTGAAAAACACCGGAAAAATCTGCGTCGACTTTCAGCCCGACGGCGACTTCCTGTTCACCCTCAGCGGCCTGTGGACCGCGTCCCATTACAACATTCCGCTTCTCATCGTCGTTTTCAGCAACCGCTCCTATTACAACGACGAGGAACACCAGGAGCGCATGGCGCAATTGCGCAGACGCCCGGTGGAAAACAAGATCTACGGCATCCGGCTCGAAGAACCGGAAGTCGATTTCGCCACCACTGCACGGTCTTTCGGTGTATGGAGCACCGGTCCCGTCACCGAACCGGCGGCGTTATCCGGAGTTCTGCGAGAAGCCCTCAAGGTGGTCAAGGACGGCAAGCCGGCTCTGGTGGACGTAGTATGTGAGATGAGGCCCTAAATCTGTTCAATAGTTCAACAGTTCAATGGTTCAAGCTCCCGCTGATTTGCCAAGTTGGTACGCGCTGCTCGATATCGCTGCAATGAACGCCTTATGCGCCGAGGTCAGCGGCCGGTCCTTGCGATGAATGAGCAGCACGTCCATGGCACCGAAAAGGTGCTTGAGATCGCGCACGCACAAATCCGGCTCTGCCTTGCCGCGAATGCAGATTTCATGAACCAGGCCGACGCCCAGGCGCAGCTTGGCGTACTCGCGGATCAGAGAACAACCGCCTGCTTCCAGTATCGTACGGATTTCCAAGCCGTGCCTGGAGAATACCCGATGGATGACGCGGCGTGTGGCGGAAAATTGCGACGGCACGATCAGGCCATAAGCCGCCAGATGACGTACGGAAATGCGCTTGCAGAGAGATAACGGATGCTGTTTGGCATAAATGGCCGCGATGCTTGAGGTGAAAAGCGGTAACGCCTGGATCGATCGCGGCAGATTAAAAAATCTGCCGATGCCCAGGTCGGCCTGGCCATCGACGATCAGGGCAGGCGATTCCGGAGAAGGACTGGTTAATATGCTGAGATTGACCTCGGGATTCCCTTCGACGAAACTTGCCACTCTTGGCGCGATATAGCGCGCCAGATCGTTCCCCACCAAGAGCGAAACGTTGCCCTCGCATTTGCTGTCACGCTCGCGCAGCGAAGCGATACTGTCATCGACATGTTGCAAAATCCGTTGTGCTTCGACGAGTAGCAGCTTTCCCTTGTCCGTCAGCAAGAGCTTGTTAGGCTTGTGCTCGAACAACTGTACGCCGACCTCCGCTTCCAAATGCTTGAGGCGCAGAGATATCGTGGCAGGACTGAGCTTCAGCTTCTGCGCGGCTCGCAGCAAGCCGCCGCTCTGCCCAACAAAGCAAAATGCCCTGAGACGGTCGAAGTCCATAAGGTTTGAAATAGTTAAAACTTTATTGCCAATTTATCAAATCTTGACAAACCTGGAGCGGCGCAATAAGCGTTCAATGATGTTTTCCTTGCGAGAGAGCGAGCTATGACAGAAGCAATCAAAAGCGCCGGTGTTTTAGGACTTGGCGTCATGGGTTTCGACATTGCTTTTCTATACGCCATGAAGGGCTATCGTACCGTGGCGTACGATGCGTCAAAAAAGGTCATGGATGGTCTCAGCGGCCGGCGTGAACAAACCATCGAGAGGCTGAAAAAGAGAAACCGCCTTTCAGAGGACGGCGCACAACAGGTGCGAGAAAACCTAGTGCCCGCTGCTGAATTTGCCGCGGTAGCGGAAACGGATCTTGTCACCGAGGCGGTATCGGAAGCCGGTAAAATAAAAATATCGGTTTATCGGTCACTGGCAGACAGTGGTTTTAAAGGCATTCTCACCACCAACACATCCTCCTTGCCGCGCCGGGACTTGCTGGCCGGCGGCGCGTGCGACAGCGCCAGATTCGCTACCACGCATTTTTTCAATCCGGTTCTCTACACGCGCATGGTCGAGGTGGTCAAGGGGGACATGGATGAGGAGTGTTTTAATTCGCTCCTGGCATTTCTACAAAGCCTGGAACGAAACCCCGTCGAGACCCAGGATATTTCCGGCTTCGTCTCGAACAGCATTCTTATGTACTACGCAGTGATGGCGCTTCACCTGTTGCAGTCCGGAGCGCGCATCGAAGAGGTCGACCAAACAGCCAAGGAACTGGGCCTGTTGCCGCCGTTTATCAGCTTCGATAGCTGGAAACCATCGATCGTCGAAGACGTCACCCGCGTTATGGCGGAGAGCAGAGGCGATGATTTCTTGAGGTCCTCGAAGCTGCTTTCGAATTTGGCCCAGAGCAACCCACCGTTTTACCTCGCGCAAAAGCCCAATCCGGCAATCTACGATTATGCCGGCAGCTCCAAGGGCGCGATCGATTCAACGATCATCGGGCGGGCGCTGAAAGCATCGATTCACGTGTCGGCGGCAAGGGTCGTTGAACTTGGCGAGGATCCCGCCAAGGTAGACTTTATCTCCGTAGAAGGAATCAAAATACCCCACGCGCCGCTAAAGGAGATTGATGGCGCGGGCGCAGCGGCCGTCATCAGAGACCTTGAGGCCATCGATGGCGCAGTGCCCGGCGCCGGTTTAACGCCGCCGAAACTTCTTCTGGCCATGGCCGATCAGGGACAGACCTTTTATGAAGGCGAGCAGCCCAATCCGTGGCTGGGTACCGCGATTGAACAACAGAGGTCCAATGCGAGCCATTGATGTTCATGTTCATCCGAGCACGCGCGGCCTGGACACCCACGCCTGCCACTACTTCAGGAGAGAGCTCAGTCAGGTTCCACAGACGGCCGAAACCTTCGCGGGTCTTTACATCAAGCAAGACGTCAGGGCCTTGCTGATCGGTTGGCATCCTTCCACAGTAAAAGAAGGCGCGCGCAACTCCAACGAGCACGTCATTGATCTCGTGACGACCTATCCGGACGCTTTTGCAGGAGTGCTCGCCTCCCTCGACACCGGCGCCGCTGACCTGGACAAAGTCGCACGCTATGCCGAAGAGTTGGTCCGCCATCCCCATGTAAAGGGATTCAAGTTTCATCCTCCTGACGAAGGTTTTTATCCAAGCGATAAGAAGTATTACAAAATATGGGAAGTCCTGCAGTCCGGCAATAAGCCGGTCATGTTCCACGTTGGTTTTACCGTATTGGGCGCCAACACCGACGGCGGCAGCGGCATAGCCCTGGATTACGGCCGCCCCATTTATCTCGACACCCTGGCCAGGGATTTTCCCCGGTTGAAGATAATCGCCGCGCACCCCGGCTGGCCCTGGGAGCAAGAGCTCATCGGGGTGCTGACCCACAAGAAGAATGTTTTTGGCGACATGTCCGGTTATCTGGCCGAGCAGCTGCCGGAGATCTTTCTCAAGGCGATCCGCGGACGGCTTCAGGACAAGGCCCTTTTCGGCACCGACTTTCCCTACGTGGATTTGGAAAAAGCGCTGGCGAGCTTTGACAAGGTGGATTTCAAGAGCCCCGCGAAGGAAAAAATCCTCTACTCCAACGCACAAACACTTTTTCAGCTTTGAAAGCCGCGACACAAATATGATCAAGACTAACCTGATGTTCGCTTTGGCATTGCTCACCGCTGTTCTCGTGGGAGCCACTCCCGCCATAGGCGCCGAATTGACCCGCATCAAGATTGGCTATCCGTCGCCCAGCGCCAGTTTCTCGCCGCTCTTTGTCGCCAAGGAAGCCGGACTATTCGAGAAGCACGGCTTGAGCGCTGAGCTTCTCTACCTGCAGGGCGTGCAGATCACCCAGGTCCACGTGGCCGGGCAAGTGGATTTCACCGTCACGGGTTCGCCGCTGCCGCTGCAAGCATCGGTGGAAGGCGCCGATCTTGTTCTGGCTGCCAGTTCCATCGACAAGTTTATCTACAAACTGATCGTCACACCCGACATCACCGCTCCGGTTCAGCTCAAAGGGAAATCCATCGGCATCACACGCTTCGGTTCGCTGCCGGATGTGGCCATCCGGCAATTACTGCTGAAATGGGGACTGAACCCGGACAAGGACGTCAAGCTCATTCAAGTCGGCAGGATGTCGGACATGGTGGTGGCCTTGTCCGGGAAAAGAATCGACGCCGGAGTCATCTCCGATCCGACGTCCTTTGTCGCGGAGAAGTTGGGCATGAGGCGCTTGCTCGACATGGCCGACACCGAATTCGAGTTTGCCAACGTGGCCGTCGTGGTGAGCCGGAGCTACATAAAATCTCGGAGGGACGTGGCGCTTGGATTCCTCAAGAGCTATGTCGACGGAACCCGGCGATTTTTGAGCGATCGGAACCTCGGCATTGCGGCGCTGCGAAAATACGCCGGCAGCGACGACCCCGAAATTCTCGGCAAAACCTACGATCTCTTTGCCACCAAGTACCTCAAGAAAAATCCCACCCTCTCGCTCAAGGGAGTGGAAAGCGCTCTGGCGATGATCGCCGAAAGAAATCCAAAAGCCAAAGGCCGCAAGGTGGAAGAGTTCGTTGATCTGAGCTTGATGAGGGAACTGGAGACCTCCGGATACATGCGTTAGACCGATTGCTCTGTCATACTCGTGCTCTAACGTGATCCGAAACTTATTGCGAACTCGGATGGGCGGCCGCGATAGCTGAAACACGGTACCCGTGGAGCGCCACTCTGTGAAGGAAACCTGTTTATGAAATCAAACTGGAGCCTCCGTCTTCTTTTGGTTAGTCTGCTCATGTTGCTGGCCGCGCCTGCGCTTGAAGCCGCAACTCTGGCGCGCCTGAGAGTCGGTTACCCATCGCCCAGCGCCAGTTTCTTTCCGCTCTTCGCCACCAAGGAAGCCGGGCTTTTGGAAAAATACGGCTTCGACAGCGAAATGGTCTATGTTCAGGGCGTGCAGCTGGTCCAGGTTCACGTCGCCGGCCAACTCGATGTCTCGACGATTTCTTCGGTGGTCTATCTGCAGGCATCGGTCGAAGGAGCCGATCTCATTCAAGTGGCGAGCTCCATCGATAAACAGTTGATGAAGCTTATGGTCCATCCGTCGATAACAAAACCCGAGGATCTGCGCGGCAAAACCCTCGCGGTGACGCGCTTCGGATCGCTCACCGACCTGTTGATTCGTCCGGCGCTGAAGAACTGGGGACTCGAGCCACAGAAAGATGTCAAGCTCATTCAGATCGGCAGAATGCCGGATATCGCCACGGCGATAAATCAACGATCCGTCGATGGCGGGGTCATTTCATTTCCGACATCGGTTCAAGCCGAAAAGATGAATATCAAAACGCTGCTGGATTTCGCCGAGTCCGGCTTCGAGCTGCCGGCGACCACCGTGGTCGTGAGCCGGCGCTTCTCCAAAACCAATCGGGACGTTGTCGTGCGATTTCTCAAAGCCTACGTCGAAGGGACGCGACGGTTGTTCGCCGACCGCGAGCTCGGCATCCGCGCGCTGCGCCGCTACGGCGGCATCAGCGACCGCGACATGCTGTCGACGACCTATGATCTTTTCACTTCCCGGTACATCAAGAAGATACCCACGGTGAATGCCAAGGGCGTGGAGAACTCGCTGAACCTGATTGCCGAAAGCAACCCGCGCGCAAAAAATCGCAGAGCCGAGGAGTTTATCGATACGACTTTCATGGAAGAATTGGAAAGCACGGGCTTTATCGGTTCGGTTTGGAAATGAGCGAGTTTATCGCCCATGTCCGAGCTAGGTTTGCCGGAATAGGCGCCATCCTGAGGAGGCGAGCGACGAGAGATCCGAAGGGCAGCAAACGAAGAAAAGCAGATCCTTCACTTCATTCAGGATTACAGCGAACTCTAAGGGATAATTGATTGGATCTGAGACAAATCAACATGCGCTGTTAAGCAGCGTGTTATCACGGCACCATACAAGGAATTCAAATGCATAGGATCAAGCTTCTTTCGATCGCCGCATTGCTGGCTTTCACTGTAGTCGCCCTCCCCCAGGTGAGTTCAGCCCAGGCAAAACTAGAAAGAATGAACATCGGCTACAGCGCCCAGGCCGGCGCCTTTGCGCCGATCTGGATTACCCATGATGCGGGGTTCTTCAAGAAAAACGGCCTCGATGTAAATCTACTTTTCATTCCCGGTGGCCCGACGGCGGCCGCCGGAATGATCGCCGGAGAGCTGCAGGCGGTGGCGATGGCCGGCCCCGCCGTTGTCAGCAGCAATCTCGCCGGTACCGATCTGGTCATGATCGCCGGAATCGTCAACACATTTGCCTTTCAACTGATCACGGTGAAAGGTATTACCACTCCCAATCAGCTCAAAGGCAAACGTGTCGGCGTCAACCGTTTCGGCGCGGCTCCGGATATCGCCGCCCGTTACGCCTTGAGAAAGATCGGCATCGATCCCTCGGAAGTGACGATCCTGCAATTAGGTGAACAATCGACGCGGTTGGCCGCAATGAAGGCCGGCCAACTCGAGGCGGCCATCGTGCTGCCGCCGATCACCACTATCGCCCAGAGAGAAGGTATGAACGTTTTGCTGGACATGTCGGAACTGGGCGCGGAATTCCAGATCACCGGTCTGGCCAGTAGCCAGAGTTTCATCAGCAAGAACAGACCGTCGGCGTTGAGACTCATGCGCGCCTTCGTCGAGGGTATTCATTTTTATAAGACGCGCAAAAACGAGAGCATGAAGATCATAGCCAAGTACATGCGCACCGATGACATGGAAGCCGTCGGCGCAACCTATGACTATTTCGCCGATAAAATTGTCCCGCGAAAGCCCTACCCTACAGCTCAGGGCATCAAGGCGCTTATCGATCTTGCGGCCAAAGAGCGGCCGGAAGCGGCGCGTGTTCCGCCCGAGCGCATGATGAATGTATCGCTGCTCAAAGAGTTGGACGAC